>JAESQQ010000158.1 GCA_016765095.1 Planctomycetota bacterium
GCTCCGCTTGCTGGAGCGAGGCACCCGCCGCGAGCAGGTCGTGGCGCAGCGGGCGACCCTCGAGGGGCTCGAGGCAAGCCTCGCGACGCGCACAGTCGAGCTCCGCCAGACGGTCCTCCGAGCGCCCTTCGCCGGGAAAGTCGGACTCGTCCACGCAGATCCAGGGACCGTCGTCTCCGCGGGAAGCCCGGTCATGACGCTGATCGAGTCCAAGGCGCTCGAGGCCTGGGTCGGCGTCCCGCCCGGGCCAGCCCGAGCCCTCACGGTTGGGAGCCAACAGGTCGTGTTGATCGAGGGCCGCCCCGTGCGCGCGCTCGTCCGAGCCCAGCTCCCCGAGCTCGACCCCGCGACTCGAACCTCCACGGTGATCTTGACCCTCGAGGACAGCGCTGGGCTGCTCCCCGAGCAGATCGTGCGGCTCGTCCTTCCTCGTCGCCTGCCCGCGACCGGCTACTGGGTCCCGCTGACCGCCCTCTCCCATGGCGAGCGCGCGGTCTGGAGCCTGTTGGTCGTCGTCAGCTCCAAGGACGAAGCGACCGTCGAGCGTCGTCTGATCGAGGTCCTCCACACCGACCCCGGGAGGGCGCTCGTGCGGGGCGACCTCCGCGCCGGCGAAGCCTACGTCTCGACGGGTGTCCACCGGGTGGTCCCGGGCCAACGAGTCGCCCCGCGAGCGGCCCAGTGAGCGAGAGCCGAGGGTGGGCCGACCTCTTCCACCGTCGCCCGCGCCTCCTGTTCCTCGTCGTCAGCCTGCTCCTCGTGGCCGGGCTCTCGGCGTTCGCCGTCCTCCCCCGAGCTGAGGACCCTAGCCTCAAGGGTCGCGCGGCGCGTGTCCTGACGAGACTTCCCGGCGGGACCCCTGAGCGCGTCGAGGCGCTCGTGACCGAGAAGCTCGAGCGAGAGCTGCGCGAGGTCCCCGAGATCCGGTTGCTCCGCTCGGTCAGCCGCCGCGGCGTCTCGTTGATCACGATCGAACTCGAGGATCAAGTCGAGGCTCCCGCCGAGATCTGGACCACAGTCCGCAAGGCCCTCGACGACGCTAAGGGCTCGCTCCCGCCAGACGCCAGCGAACCCGACTTCGAGCCGCTCGAGATCCGGGCGTTCACGCTCCTGGTCTCGCTGACCTGGACCGGCGAGGGCCCGCCGCCGCGAGGACCCCTTCGGCGCCTGGGAGAGACCCTCCGCGATCGGCTGCGGCGTGTGGCCGGGACCGAAGACGTCGACTTGGCCGGAGACGTCCCCGAGGAGATCAGCGTCGAGATCAGCCCGACCACCCTCAGCTCGCTGGGGTTGAGCGCGAGCGACGTCGCAGCCGCGATCGTGGGCCGCGACGCCAAAGTCGGCGCTGGACGCGTGGAGGGGTTCGAGGAGCTCCAGCTCGAGGTCTCCGATCTCGAGAGCGGCGCGGGCCTGGCAGCGGTCCCGTTGCGCGTTGGCTCGGACGGGCGCCTGGTCCGGCTGGGTGACGTGGCGCAGATCACGCGCGGGGTGTTGGACCCCGCCGACGAGCTGGCCTTCATTGGGGGTCGACCCGCCGTGGTGGTCGCCGTTCGAATGCGAGACGGCGAGCGGATCGATCGCTGGAGCAGCGCCGCGCGCGAGGCGCTTGACGAGTTCCGGGCCGAGCTCCCGCGCGGCGTAGCCCTCGAGACGGTGTTCGACCAAAGCCGCTACACCGAGGCCCGCCTCCGGCGGCTGTTCGAGAACCTCGGACTCGGGATCGTGCTCGTGATGGGTGTGTTGCTCGTGATCATGGGCTGGCGCTCCGCGCTCCTAGTCGGCCTCGCGCTCCCGCTCGCCTCGCTCGGGGTCTTCGCGGGCATGCGCCTGCTCGAGGTCCCCCTCCACCAAATGTCCGTCACGGGCTTGATCATTGCCCTCGGCCTCCTGATCGACAACGCGATCGTGGTCGTCGACGAAGTCGAAGCGAGGCTCAGCCGGGGGGCCCCCGCCGGGGAGGCCATCCCGCAGGCGGTCCGACACCTCGCCGTGCCGCTCCTTAGCTCTACGCTGACCACCGCCTTGGCGTTCATGCCAATGGTCCTGATGCCCGGGCCCGCCGGGGAGTTCGTGGGGGCGATTGGGCTGAGCGTGATCTTGGCCCTCGCGAGTTCGCTCTTCCTGGCGCTGACGGTGATTCCCGCGCTCCGCGGGCTGCTCGAACGCGCCGAGGCCGCGAGCCCGCCTCCCGCCTGGTGGCGGACCGGTGTCCGCTTGCCTTCCCTGGCCGCGGCCTACGAGCGGGCCCTGGGAGCGCTCCTCGCGAGGCCGCTCTTGGCGGCGTTCGTGGTCGCGATTCCAGCGCTCCTCGGCTTTGGCGCCGCGACTCAGCTCGACGAGCAGTTCTTCCCTCCCTCGGATCGCGATCAACTCCAAGTCGAGATCCGCCTCCCCGCGCAGAGCTCGCTCGAGACCACGAGCGCGGTCACCTCGCGGGCGCGGGCGCTGATGACGGCGCAGGACGGCGTCCGCGAGGTCCACTGGTTCGTGGGGAAGACGGCGCCGAAGTTCTACTACAACATGCTCCGCGGCCACGACGGCTCGGCCTACTACGCCCAAGGTCTGATCCAGCTCGAGTCCTCCGAGGACTCCGCGCGCGTGGTCCGCGAGCTCCAGGCGACCCTCGACCGAGAGCTGACCTCGGCGCAGTGCGTCGTCAAGCGCCTCGAGCAGGGCCCCCCCTTTGAGGCTCCGATCGAGCTCCACCTGAGCGGCCCCGACCTGGGCGTGCTTCGGGCCAAGGGCGAGGAGGCGCGACGAATCTTGGCGAGCGTCCCCGACGTCGTCGTCGCGCGGACGAGCCTCGTGGGTGGGCAGCCTCAGCTTCGCTACGAGATAGACGAAGGCGAGGCGGCTCGGATCGGCCTCAGCCGACGTGGGATCGCGCGTGAGCTGGAGGCGTCGCTAAGCGGGACTCCCGCAGGCTCGCTGCTCGAGGACACCGAGCAGGTCCCGATTCGAGTCCGCGTCACGCGAGCCGCTCGAGAGAAACGGACAGGCGTCGAATCCATGGGGGTCTTCGCGCCCGGCCGAGGGACCGGCGATTACCGCCGCGCAGCTCCGGTGATGGCGCTCGGGACCCTGAGCCTCGTGCCCCACGCCGCCCGAATCACGCGTCGGATGGGCGAACGGAGCAACTCGGTCCAAGGCTTCGTGCAGGCCGGTGTGCTCCCGAGTCGGGCCTTGGCCGCCTTTCAAGCGGCGCTCGCCAAGGAGGAGTTCACCCTCCCCCCTGGCTATCGAATGGCCTTCGGAGGGGAATCAGGAGAGCGGGATCGAGCCGTGCGCAACTTGCTCGCCTCGGCTGGGATCCTGCTCGTCCTCATGATCGCGACGCTTGTGCTCTCCTTCGACTCGTTCCGAATGGCCGCGATCGTCGGCGCGGTGGGCGTGCTCTCAGTCGGGCTAGCGCTCCTCGCGCTCTGGCTCACCCAGACCCCCTTCGGGTTCATGGCGATCGTGGGGGCTATGGGCCTGGTCGGAATCGCGATCAACGACGCGATCGTCGTCTTGGCCGCCCTCCGAGACGACCCAGGCGCCATGGGCGGGGACCTCGAGGCGACGCGAAGGGTCGTGCTCCACTCGACCCGCCACGTGGTCGCGACGACCCTGACCACGGTCGCTGGGTTCGTGCCTCTCCTGCTGACCGGCGGGACCTTCTGGCGCCCACTCTCGATCTCGATCGCCGGAGGCGTGGCCGGAGCGACGCTCCTCGCGCTGACCTTCGTGCCGGCGCTGTTCCTCGTTTTGCGCCAACGAGCTTGCGGCGCGACTCAGCTCCCCTAGCCCCCGACCTGGTCGCGGAGAATCGCAAAGCCCCGCAGAACCTTGGGAGGGTAGCCCTTTGGGCGGGCCTCGCGCGCGACGCCGTCTAGGAACAGCTTCGCCTCCGCCCGACCCCAGTCTTGCCGGACGTGCGCCTGGAGCCCGTCGACCTGGCCGTCCGCCTCGGGGCCGAGCACCGCCCGGAGAAAGGCGGCGGCCCGGAGCTGGGCGGTCGGCGCGGCGCTCAGCAAGAACCGGTTCAAGGCCCTCGCTTCTGGGCGAAGCTGGGTCGGGTCTGCGCGAAGCCTCCCCTGGAGTCCACGTCGGGCGAGGCGCTCGAACTCGCCGGGGTCACGACGAGCCTCGGGTGGTCCGGCCGTCAGCGCCCACACGACGCCCTTTAGCGCACCGACCCGCGTCTTTGGGAACAGGGCCAAGCGAAGGTAGATCGTGCTCGCCAATCTGGGGCGGCTGGCTCGCAAGGTCAGGAGAGGCCTGAACCCGAACTCCCTTTGATCAACGAGGGCTCCTCCCAGGGGGCCGTCGTGGTCACGGGTCTCTAGCAGTCGCCCAACGATCCTCTCGGCGAGGGCCGCGCTCCGTCCTTCGCGTGCGAGTCGCCGGCCGTAGGACCGCACTCGGTGCCCTCCCTCGAGGGCGCGCACGTAGAGCCGGTGGGCCTCGGCTGAGTCGGACGCGACCGCCGCGACCTGGGCCTGGAGCTGGCCGAGATTCAGCGGGGTCTTCTTGTCACCGCTCGACTTTTGCGTCGGATCCGGCTTTCGAGCCCAGCGCTCCTCAATGGTGAACGCGCCAGACGCGTAGGCGAGCAGCCCCAGCACGAGGGGGAAGATCGCGACGACGAACCACTTCTTCCCCACCAGACTGCGCGCACTCCCCCGGAGGGAGTGGGCCAGTTGAGCCCAAACGCTGACCGCCCGACCTGTTTCAGCCACGACGGCTTGGCCCGAGGGCTCAAAGCGCAGCGCGCGGATCGCTTCGCCGACGTCTTCAATGGAGGGCCGCGAACTTCGATCTCGCGCCAGCATGCTCAGGCAGAGCGAGTCGAGGGCGACGGGGACCCCCTTGCGGATCGAGCGAATCCCCTGGGTTCCCTTGGGCAAGGAGAGCGTCAAGAGTTCGAACAGGCACACCCCGAGCGCGAACACGTCGACCTCAGGGCCGGCCTGCCCCTCGCGCTGCTCGGGCGCCATGTAGTCGAGGGTCCCGCGGACTTCGTTGATCGAGGCCAGGCTGTCGTGGAGGCTCGAGCGATCGAGGAGCGCTGCGAGGCCGAAGTCGATCAAGGTTACCTCTGGCGCGCGATCCTGCTCGTGGCGAACCAAGAAGTGCTCGGGCTTGAGGTCCATGTGCACCACGTCTGCGGCAGCGCAGGCGGCGACGACTTCGACTTGGCTCGCGAAGATCGCGAGCGCCTCGCTCAACTCGAAGGGCTCCTCTCGCTCATTGATCAGGAGTCGAAGGCTGTCTCCTTGAACGAGGTCGAACACGAGGTGGGGCGGATCTTCGTGGCAGTGGTTGCCGATCAGGGAGGGGACGTTGCGGTGCTGAATGCGCGCCGCGACGTCGGCCTCCTTCTCGAGACCCTCGCGGGCGTCCTCGGTCAAGATCAGCTTGAGCGCGACTTCCTCGAGGGTGTTGTCTTCGCCGCCGCCCCGGCGGGCCCGCCAGACCTCGCCAAAGCCACCCCGCCCGAGCGGGGAGACCAGCTCGTAGCCGTCGCCAATCACTTGCCCCGGAACGAAGGGAGAGGCGAGCGCGAAGGTCGTCTCGTCGAAGCTCTTTAGGTCCCGAGGGCGAACTCCACCGCGAGGAACGGGGCGGCGCAGCTTCTCGCTCAGCGTGTAGCAGACGAGCAGGCGCGCGTCGGCGGCGCTCTCTGGACGCTTGCTGGGGTCGGGGTGGGTCAGGCGAGCGATCACCACGTCCCAGCGGGGCGCGAGCTCTGGCCGCCGGTCGCTGACTGCGACTCCGGGTTCTGGGAGTTCGCCGGTCAGGAGCTCGTGCAGCAAGATCCCAAACGCGAACAGATCCGAGCGCGGCCCGAGCTCACGGCCCTTTCGTTGCTCGGGAGACATGTAAGCCAGGGTCCCCGCGACGGGCGGAGCGCGACTCACGAGCGAGACGGAGAGGTAGACCTCCTCCATGAAGCGGGTCGTCGCGCGACCCAGCCCCAGGTCGACGATCTTGACTCCACCCCCTGGCTGGACGATCACGTTCTCGGGCTTGAGGTCGAGGTGGAGGACGCCGGCGTCGTGGATCGCTTGGAGGCCGCCGAGGAGTTGGTCGCAGAGGAGCACGACGTTGCTCGGCGGGAGCTTTCCGCGGCACTGAACGCGGAGCGGTTGGCCTGCGACGAGCTCGGTCACGAGGTAGGGCGGCTCGTGGTTCAAGTCAGCGCTGATAAAGCGAGCCACGTGGCTGTGCTCGACTTTGGCGAGGAGGAGCCCTTCTTGGCGAAGGTGGCGGACGAAGGACGGTCGCAGCGCGAGCTTGACGGCCACGGGTCCGTCGGGCCCTTCGGCTCGCCAGACTTCCCCCATGCTGCCACGCCCCAAGCGGGCCCGAAGCTCGTAGTTGCCGACTCGCTGACCGGGTGCGAAGCGCGAGCTGGACCCTTCCAGCGGCCCGGCCTGGTGCGACTCGAGGGGGTGCCCTGAGCGCGGCGCGAATCCCCGTCGTGCGCTAAGGACGTTGGGTGTGTCTTCGAGGCCGACCCAGGCTTGCTCGGGGATCTGGCTCGCGAGCGCGCCCTCGCCTCCAACCCCCAGCAGCGCTGGAAACACGCAGGCGAAGGTCGAAGCGCCAGAGGCGTCCCGAAAGCTCGGCTCGAGGTCGGGAGCCATCTCCGCGAGGTGAGCGTCGACGGGGAGGATCACCGCGATCAAGTCTTCCCAGCAGACCTCGCTCGTGATCCAGATCCCGCAGATCGAGAGTCGAAATCGGACGATCTCGCCGACCGCAGGTCCGTAGCGAACGCAGACGACTGCGGTCTCGTCCGTGCGTTCGATCAAGCGCGCGGCCGCCGGTTTGCCCCTCGAGAGGATCTCGGCAACGGCCGCGCTGCCGGCGACGACCGTCTCTGGGGCGGGCGACCCTTCCTCGACTGCGTCGAGGAAGGCGTAGAGCGCGTCGGCGTCGACGTCCAGCGACCGGAGGACTGGGCCGTGGGTGATCTGGAAGGGGAGAGGAGTGGGGTCCAAGGGTCCGGCTCCGTGCTGGCGACTCACTCACTGTGGTCGAGAACGCCCAGGTGGGCAAGGGTAGGACTTTCGCTCCGCCTCGGCGGGCGGCCCGATCCCGCAAAGTTCCGCCCGCCAAGTGCCCGGAGAGGGAAGGCCCGCTAGGATCTCGGCCGCAAAGGAGGCCCGGGTGCCTGAGGATCGCTACACCAGCCCGCTCGTCGAGCGCTACGCGGGGCGCGCCATGGCTGCGCGCTTCTCCCCCATCGCACGTGCGCGGGCCTGGAGGCAAGCCTGGATCGCGCTGGCGGAGGCCGAACAGGAGCTCGGCGGGCCTGTCAGCGAGGAGCAGGTCGAGGCGCTCCGCGCGACAGCGACCCAGATCGACCTCGCGCGGATAGCCGAGCACGAAGCGATCACGCGCCACGACGTGATGGCGCACGTGCACGCCTGGAGCGAGGTGTGCCCCATAGGCGCCCCGATCCTCCACCTCGGGGCCACGAGCTGCTTCGTGACCGACAACGCGGACGCCCTGATCCAGCGTGAGGCTATGGAGGGACTCCGGGAGCGGCTCGTGCAGTTGACCCGCGCGCTGGCGACCCTCGCCGAGCGGGAAGCCGATCAGCCGACGCTGGGCTACACGCACTTCCAGCCGGCGCAACCGGTCACAGCCGGCAAGCGAGTCGGGCTCTGGCTCCAAGACGTGGTGGCAGATTTGGTCGACCTCGATCGCTTCCTGGGCGAGTTCCCGTGCCGAGGAGCCAAGGGGACGACGGGGACCCAGGCCAGCTTCCTGGCGCTCTTTGGAGGAGACCTCGCCAAGGTCCGCAAGCTCGATCAGAAGATCGCGACCAAGCTTGGGTTCCCGGCCAGCGTGGCTCTCTCGGGGCAGACCACACCGCGCAAGCTCGAGGCCCGAATGGCCGACGCAGTCTCAGGCGTTGGAATCACGCTCGGAAAGCTCGGGCGCGACGTGCGCCTCCTCTGTCACACGGGGGAAATGCGCGAGGCCTTCGGGAAGGGCCAAGTCGGCTCCTCGGCCATGCCCTACAAGCGCAACCCAATGAAGGCCGAGCGGATCTGCGCGCTCGCGCGAATGCTCCTCCACCAGCGGAACGCCGTCGCCGAGACAGCGGCGGTCCAGTGGCTCGAACGGTCCCTAGACGACAGCGCAGCGCGCCGCCTCGCCCTGACCGACTTGTTTCTGACCGCGGACGGCGTCCTGCGGGCCGCGATCGAGCTCGTCAAGGGGCTCGAGGTCGATCGGAAGCGCGTCGAGGCGCGCCTCGCCGAGGAGGGTCCGTTCTTGGTCGTGGAGCTGCTCTTGGTCAACGGTGTCGCCCGCGGAGGCGATCGCCAAGAACTCCACGAGGCGCTGCGCGAGCACTCGGTCGCGGCTCGCGTCGACACGGCGAATCCAGGCCAAGCTTTTCGGCGCTTGGTCCTGGCCGACGATCGCTTCGAGCTGAGTGAAGCTGAGTTCGATCGACTCAGCGCGCCCGCCTCGCTCGTCGGCTGCGCCCCCGCGCAAATCCGGGCCTACTTGAGCGAAGTCGTCGAGCCTCTGCTCGGGCGCTTCGCTGAGGTCGGCGACGCGAGTGATCCCCTCGCGGTTTAGAGGACGCCCGGCTCCACGCACTCGGGCCCGCCGCACGCCGGCCCCTCGCTGGGGTGAGTCAGGACTTGCCCCTCTCGCGATCCGTCGCGATAGACCGTGATCCCCTTGCAGCCCAGCTCGTAGGCGAGGCGATAGGCCCGGTCGACGTCCGCAGGCTCGGCCTCGTGAGGCAGGTTGATCGTCTTGCTGACGGCGTTCTCAATGTGGGCTTGCCAGGCTGCCTGATGGCGAACGTGCCACTCGGGCGCGATCTCGTGGGCGGTGGCCCAGATCGCGCGCAGGTCTTTGGGCACGTCGAGGTTGCTGAGATCGCCTTCTCGGAGGAGTCCCTCGGCGAGGGCCTCGCTCCAGCAGCCGCGAGCGCGGGCCGCCTCCTCGAAGCCGGGGTGACTGAATCGGAGCGAGTGTTTCCCGTCGAGGGCGGTCCGCTGATACGCCAAGGCGTAGAGCGGTTCGATCCCAGAGGAGCAGCCGCCGAGGATCGAGATCGTGCCGGTCGGCGCGACGGTCGTGGTGGTGCTGTTGCGGAGCGGCCCCGCGACGCCCTCCTGCTCCCAGCGCGAGCCCTCCCAGGCCGGGAAGGCGCCCCGCTCGCTCGCCAAGACGCGAGACGCTTCGCGGGCCGTCTCAAGCAAGAACCGGCTGGTGCGCGTCGCGAGGTCGAGGGCCTTTTGGCTCGCGTAGGGGATCTCGAGCGCGGCCAAGGTGTCGGCCCAACCCATGACGCCGAGCCCGATCTTGCGTGTCTCCCGGGTCATGCGAGCGATCGCCTCGAGGGGATAGGTGTTGGCGTCGATCACGTTGTCGAGGAACCGAACGCCGACCCGAATCGAGGCTGCGAACGCGTCCCAGTCAAGGTCGCGTCCCTCGCCAGGGCCGGCCAAGGTCAGGTGCTCGGCGAGGTTAATGCTGCCGAGGTTGCAGCTCTCGTAGGGGAGGAGGGGCAGCTCCCCGCAAGGATTCGTGCTCTCGATCGCCCCGAGCTGGGGCGTGGGGTGGAGTTCGTTGATCCGATCAATGAACACCAGCCCTGGGTCACCGGTCGCCCAGGCCGACTCGACCAGCTCGTCCCACACCTCGCGAGCGGCGAGGCGCCCGACCTCGGCCCCGCTCGAGGGGTGAATGAGCGCGTAGTCGCCCCCATTCGCGAGCGCGTCCATAAAGACGCTCGTGGCGGCGACGGAGATATTGAAGTGCGTCAGCTGACCGGGCTCGCGCTTGGCGCGCACGAACTCGCGCACGTCGGGGTGATCGACGCGCAGGATCCCCATGTTTGCGCCGCGACGAACCCCGCCTTGTTTGACCGCGCCGGTCGCGGCGTCGAACACGTGCATGAAGGCGACGGGGCCGGACGCGGTCCCAAATCCACTTCGAAGCGGGTCGTTGGCGGGTCGGAGGCGGGAGAAGCTAAAGCCCGTCCCGCCGCCCGTTCCGTGGATCCGAGCCGCGTTCTTGACCGAGTCGAAGATCGCATCGAGGGTGTCGTCGATCGGGAGCACGAAGCAGGCGGAGAGCTGGCCGTTGGGCCGCCCGGCGTTTCCGAGGGTCGGCGAGTTGGGGAGAAACCTCCGCCTGGCCATCAGCTCGTAGAAGGTCTGGGCCCACTCGGCGCTGTGTTGCCCATACCTGTCCTCGGGGACTGCCACCGCCTGCGCCACGCGCCAGAGCATCTCTGCGGGCGACTCCTGCCCGCTGGGCGTGGAGTGGAGATAGCGCGCCTCCAGGACGACGGTGGCTTGCGGAGTGAACTCGGGGCAGGGATCTGGGGGAGGACTCACGCCCCGAGTATAGGCCGCTCGGGGCGCACGACCTCGAATTCGCCAGCTCTGAGCTGTTCTCCGTCGTTTCCCAGGAGGGAGCGGCGGGCTATGATCCCGCCCTTCCCGATCCGGGACCTTTGGAGCGCCTATCCATGAAGATGCTGGACTTCCTCGAGCGAATTCCGCCTCCCTTCGCCCAAGAGATCTTGGAGTCCCTCCCGGCTCCCGACCGCAAAGATCTCCTCCGGCGGCACAACGCCAAGGCCAAGCTAAAGGCGGGTTCGCTGAACCGCGCCGTGCGGGCCAAGAAGGAGGCTCGCAACCTCGTCTCGGCGCTCAAAAAGTCGGACCTCGACAGCCAAAGAACCTTCCTCCAAGGCTGGCTCGCTCGCAGAGCGGACATGATCGTCTACTTCCTCAACGCCTGGGAGATCGAACACCAAAACGGGATCGTCGACACCTTCGACTGGGTGCAAGAGCTCGAAGTGGAGAAGGTCAAGGAATCGCTCCCCGGTCTGGCCGAGGTCAATGAGGAGCTCGAGCCGATCGCGCCCCTGATCTACTTCGCTTACCTAGAGCTGCCCTGCACCACAGACGTCCTCGACGTCGACGCCCTGATCGCGGGCGTGGCCCCAGCGGAGCAGGCGAGCTAACACCGCCCCCCGCCGGCCCCGTCCGTAGAATGCCTTCGCCCAACACGGGCTCGTAGCTCAATGGATAGAGCATCGGCCTTCTAAGCCGACGGTTTCGGGTTCGAATCCCGACGGGCTCATTGCCTGCAACGCCTCTAAACGGGGCATTGCAGGCGCTTTGCTTGATTCTCCGCACCCCTTGTCGTCACCCGTGGACGGTGCATGTAACTGCAACGTTGTCGGTGGAGGTGACGGGTTACTGACACAAATACAGCCACAGTTTCCGTCCCCCCACTCCGCCGGGGCAGTCCACCCTCCGCCGAGAGACTCGACGGCCTCCCTCGCGTCTCCGAGGTTGAAGCGGGTGTAGACCTCGGCTGTCAGCATGGGGGTCGAGTGCCGCATGAGTTTCTGAGCCTGCGCTAGCGGAACCCCTGCCCGACCCAAGAGCGTCGCGAACCCGTAGCGCCCTATCGCGTGGAAATCCAACTTGCCCTCCGAGGTCCTGTAAGGGATATCCAACTTCTTGAGGTCGCGGCGGACGGTCACCATGGTGGGAACACCGTTGAACACCCTCTCCGTAGGGCCAGCGACAGGCTCGGGCTCGCTGTAGTGTCCCCCCCCGCGCGTGCTTTCCCCTGCCTCGCGACGCCTCAGCAACTCTCGAAGCCCTTTCTCCGCGAGGGGGTGGAGTGGCAGAGTCGCCTCCTTTGCGTTCTTGGACGTGCTGTCTCGCACCCTCAGCGACCTCGCCTCAAGGTTGACCATGCCCCAAGTGAGGAGCGTGATTTCCTTGCGCCGAAGCCCGGTCGTGCAGGCCAAGGCGTAGAGCACTCCGCGCTCGAAGGGGGCCGCCATGATGATCGCCCCGACCTGCTCAGTCGTTGGGGCTCTTCGCTCGCATTGCTCGTCCTTCAGTTCATTCAGCGCAGCGAGGCCGGCGAACACGTCGAAGGAGGAACGCCGCGAGGTGACCAGCCAGCGGGAGAACTGCCTAAGGGAGGCCCTGCGCTTGTTCACACTCCGAGCGGAGAGGGGTCCTTCACGATCCACAGGACCTCCACTCCCCTGCGCCCGCTCCATAGTGAGCCAGCGCTCCGCAGCAACCGAGTCCAGCTCGCGAACTGTCTCCGCTTCAGCGAAGGCGACGAAGTCGTGGAGGTGCTTCATCCTCTCGCTCTGGTGAATCTGCGTGACACCCTTCGCTGTCAGGTGCGCCTCGAAGTCCGCGAGGTGCCTAGCTATCGGCGCTTTCTGGTGCTCACGGTGAGGGTCAGGACCTTCGGCAGCCTCATGCTCAGCCTCGCGCACGACGTTCCGCGCCTTCTCCTCGGCGGCGCGCTTGTCCCCAAGGCCCGTGGTCTCGCGGTAGCGCTTCCCGTCCACCCAATACTCAACGCTCCACCGCTTGCCTCGCTTGTAGAGTCGCATTCGGACCTCCTTTCAGGTCATCACATCACGTCGCGTCTCAATGAGCAACGCCGCACCTCTCCCCGGGGGACAGGTGTAAGAGAACCGACGAAACCGACGGAACCGCCAGACCCCGCGTAGGGCATGGGCTAAAGCGCCGTCGGTTCCGTCGCGCAACCGTCGAACCGTCGAGCCGGATCAACCCGACCGCGTCACGCGCCAGCCCCGAGACTGGGCGCGCGGTAGACGCAACACCCGTAGCCCGCTTCGCGAATCGGCCGCCAATCGCTTGAACGCGTGGCCAAGCGATTCCAGAGAACCGGGCAAGCCAAGCTGCTTGGCCCACTGGCCCGCACTCGCCCGGCGAGACTCCCCCGGGCGAAGAGCCCGCCGAAGCGCCTGCGCTAGGAGGTCGTCCGCTTCAACAGCACGAGCCCGGTCAGCCGGACGACGCTCGACCAAGCGAGCGACCACCGCGCCGTGCGCGAGGTGCCACTCCGTGAGCCGGATCGCGCGCTCCACCGTGTCGGCAGGCACGGGTGGCTGGCTCGGGCCACCGTTCTCGATCACGTCGAGTCCATGCAGCAGAGCCGTCAGCCGCACGGCCTGCTCTGGAGCCTTGGCCCGAGCACCTGCAAGGAGGCGCAGCCCCGCAGCACCCAGCTCAACCGCCCGAGCCCGCGACTTTCGGACGTAGCGGTCGAGAACCACAGTCGCCTCGTCCTCGTACGGAATTCGGTCGCCGTGCTCAAGCGCCAACGCGGCACCGACTATGCGCTGCCACCAATCGGCCACGTCTGCGGGGATTGGTTTCCCCAAACCGCCTTGGATCGGCTCAACCACTGCCCACAGCCAGCGAGCCATAAGACCGTCCCCTTCGCCTAGACCAACGCGGGACAACACGTCGGGCTGAATGCCCCCGTAGACGCAGAGGTGCGGGCGGTCCACCTCCAACGGCTCAGAAGTCTGACGCAGCACCCGCACAGGCTCGCCCGACCACGCTGAGAGCCAGCCAGCTCGCCCAGCCCGCCCGCGACCACCAGAGTAGCCCGCCATGCCTCCAAGCAACTGAGCGAGTTCGTCGCTGAACGCGAGCAACCCATGCCCCTCCGAATCCGCAAGCGCGGAAGTGAGCGCCTCGGGAGTCGTGTCGGTAACCACCAGGTATCTACGTCGTCCTTTCGTCTTCGACTTAGCCTCGTCCTGAGCTAAGTCCCGCTCGTCGTGCAGCCGCGTGTCCTCCGCCATGAGCGGCGCAAGGGCGGGCCGTGCCGCCGGACTCTTGCCACAGCCAGGTGGGGCGACCGCCCCAAACCACAAGACGGCCGACCGCGCGTAGCTCGGTGTTCCACAGACCCAATTCGGGCCGAGACTCGCCGCCACGACCGCGAGGCAGGGCAAAGCTGCCAACTCGGGCGAAGCTGTCACCGAAGCGGCGAACGCCTCGACAATCCCGCGCGTCTGACCCGGAAGCACGTCGAGTGGGTAGGGCGGCAAGACCTCAAGTTGCTCGTCGTCGAATTCGGCAGGATCCTCCCACGGCACGCACCCCTGACCCGGGTCGTCCGGTAGCAGGTCGTCACGGGCCAGGTCCGCGTCGTCAATAGTCACGCAACACCTCCCCGAGCTGCGGGCTCAAGCACGGCCACCCGACAGCGCCCCGCGAGGGAGCGAGCAACCTGCATGGCATACTTCCCGCCGGGAGCGTCGTCGTGACGACGAACGAGAACCTCCGCACGGTCGGAGACGCGGGCCGCCAGGTTGTCCGACCAGGCGCCCGCGTAGATTCCCAGAACCGCGTCGGTGAGCCGAGTTGCCCACGTCGCGAAGTCCGGCCATCCTTCGCAGATGACCACCCTCTTCGCCGGCGTGCCGCGCAGCATTTCCAGAGCCGCAGGTGAGGCGTAGACAAGACCGCGCGAGCCCTGTCCGCGAGGGGCGAACTCCTTGACGCGCACATTCGTGGTCACCGCCCGGGCTCGCACCCCGACCATGCGTCCAGCCCAGTCGTGGACGGGGAGCAGCACCAGGTGTCCCGAGCGTCGCCAGGGCGAGGCCCAACTCGGCAGTTTCCCGCGAGGTGGGAGGGCTCGCGCCAGGTCCTGGGCTTCAACCGCCGCTGGGTCAATCGCTCGCGATTCGAGCCAATCGCCCACGAGGCGTCCCTTGGTCACCGGCCACGAGTCGGTCCAAAGTTGCGCCACCTCCTCTGGCGGCAGTCGCCGGAGCGGGGCAGGCGAGGGCCCCGCGCATGGGGGCTTCGAGCAGACAGGAGGCAGAACCACTCGCTGCTTACGCAGCCACCGACCGGTCTCGCCCGGTCGGTCAGGATCGCGGCCGTCAATGAACATGGCCCACCTGATTGCGTCTCCCTCAGCGCCGCAGCCGCGACACCAGGCGCGCGGCCCAGCCTCTCGGTGGGGCCAGGCACGGCAACGGTCTCGTCCGCCACACAATGGACAGGGGCCCGCCCACTCACCTCCTCGGGTAGCGGATACACGTTGGTGAGCCCCGCCAAGCAATTCTAGAAGGTCGAATCTGGACGCCGCACGGCCGATCAAGTCGGGCGTCATGCCGGGCCTCCCTTGAAGTGCCTGGCCGCGGCCGCGATTGCTGCGTATCGAGCGCACGTTTGGCAACCGCAGGGCCCCGTAGTGCGCCGATGCCGCAGGCAGGCCCGAAGTGGGTGTCCGTTGTTACCCTGCGAACGGTTACCGCCATTCGCGCCCCCTCGACCGCCTCGGCGTCGGGGGGCGTGTTCATGTCCGAGCATGACTACTGACCCTCCTCGCAAGACGCCAGGAATCGGGCCAGTTCAGACTCTCGAATCCGAACAGCACGTGGGGAGAGCCTCACGCGCAGAAGACGACCAGACGCTAAGTAGCTCCGCACCGTGCGTTGAGAGCAGGCCAGCCGGGCTGCCACCTGTGCGACGGTGAGCAATCGGTCGATAGCGTCGTCGAGCTCCACTCGATCTTTGGTATTGGGCTGACTCATCCCGACGCCCCCTCACGCCGAAGGAGCCTGCCGAGCTGCCTAATCGCACCTGCGACGTCGTCCCGAGCCCAGTCTGGGAGTTTGGCTCCGGCGCGATCCGCGGCCCAGGTCAGGGTCGTAATCGCCAGGTCTAGCGCGCGGGTGTTGCCGTCTCGCTCGCTTGAAGTGGGGTCGGGGGGGTCGTCAAATCGGATCGGATGACAGAACTCAGGTCGCATAGCGCACCTCCTCTATCTCCTGTGTTCACGAGATCGCAAGGACCGCCAACCTTTCTGAGGAACTTCACTCCTAGTCAGCTAAGTCCTTTCCCAGCCGTTCCTTGACCTGCGCAATTCGCCGTTCAGCGGTTCGGAGACTGAGCTCAAGAGCATCCGCGATCTCCCTAGGCGACCGCCCCTCCCAGAGTCCCAAGGCAACTTCCTTGAGGCCCCCTGGTAGCCCCTCAATCGCTTCCCTCAAGGCCTGCAGAAGGGACTGGGACCTGAGGTCACCGCCAGGATCTGCACGGCGGCCACCCCTGATCGCGTCCCCCATGTCAGGATCGAGCACACCAACCCTTAGGCCGCTCTGACGACGCCTCCACTCCTTAAGGCTCAGGCCTCCGCGCTCGCTCCAGCCGTGCTCGTGGTTTCGAGCCTTCCTGACCAGGTCACCAAACTCCTCGTGAAACGGCTTGGGTCGCTCCCCTTCGGTCCTGCCGAAGCAACTATTCAAGAGCTGAACTACAGCCTCTGATCGGGCTTCGTCGGCCCAAGTGCGACGAGGCGTAGGCACCTTGCCTAGACGCTCAACAACCTGGCTGACGAGCGGGCCGTGTCCGCCAAGCGCGTTGCGAAGATCGAGCGCGACCACTCTCCAGAACCCTCGACGCCCTTCGTCTTCCGGAGTTGGAAGCTCAGCCTCGATTGCCCCAAGTGTCTCGGCGAGCCTTTCGCCGTCAGTGTCGGTGAGGGCGTCATGCGCACCCCCAAGGACGTGGATCGCGACGAACACGCAGGAGACCGCCGCGAAGACGTCCCTGTCCTCTTCGGCAATGCCCTCGCACTCGGCCCAGCGCTGGGTTCTATGCCTCACTAGTCCATACTCCGGATCTAGTTGGTCTTCGATCAGGCGCCTGACCGCAGCAATGCCGCCAGCGAAGCCTTCACGGCGCACGCCCCGCCGAACCCTGGCGGCGAGGCCCCGAATCGTCGGGCGGAACTCTTCAACTAGTGCCTTCACCGAGCGCGTGAATTCGGGTCCAAGCCAATCATCGTCCGTGTCGCATGCGTCCCCTGCATTCGCCCCCAAGTCGAAGCTCTCATTCGAAAGGGACGACTCGGACTCCTCGATCAAAGTGGGTGGACGTTGATTCATGCCTACTCCTTGGCGCCCCTGCTTGATGGCCATAGGGCGGTTCATCTCCTCGCATGATGCCGACCGCCGCTGACACCCATCGAACCTCCTCGCACCAACACCCTCACCGCGCGGACACTCTGAGGCGACCCCTTGGCCTCTACCGGATCGAAGAACGGCACCTTCCGACGGTCGTCAGTGCCAGCTCGCGGAGGACGGCGATACGGTCGGCATGTCCAGGGCTAGGAGAGCGCGACTAGGTCAGCGAGACTGCGGGAGCGACGTTGGTCCACTGGCTCTTGGCCTACCGGAGCCGCCCGGTAAACCTGAGGATGAACGCGGGGACGCTCAGCGTTACCCCGGGCGGGATTACCATTTGCGAGGGGTAGTTACGTTTGTCGTTATTCGGAAAAGTCTGGTATTCAACCCCGTCGAGGAGGAGTTCAGTAATGCCTCCACCCGAGGCCGGTGCGGGGGTGCGCGTCGTGTAGATGAACAGCGTCTTCCCGGCCGGCACGACGTATGGAGTCGCGGGCGTGAGCGTAATGAAGACCGCTTCGTCTTCTGTGGTGAGGACACCCATGAAGCGTAGTTTTCGACGGGGGACGACCTGAGTGACTAGCGAGAGGGTCACTCCAGCCGGGATAGGTACAGGTCCCTCCAGAAGGACCCCCCCGAATTGGTAGGCCGGTACGCCGTCGATGGCGAGGGTGCCGTTCCCGTCCTCGCCGCCGTACGAGAGGATCAGAAGATCTCGGTCGGCTGGAACGACGTAGTCGGCAATAAAGAGGTCGATCAGGACGGCGCTTGAAACGCTCGCGAAGGTCGCACTTGAGGCAACGGGCCCGACGCCCCCGGTTGCGCCAGCGGCACCCACGGCCCCTGTCGCCCCTGTCGCCCCTGTCGCGCCCACCGGCCCACCGCCTGAGGGCCCTTGAGGACCTAGCCCTCCGTCCTGGCCCGTCGCGCCTTGCTGTCCTGTGGATCCCTGGGGGCCAAGTGTTCCCGGCTTGCTGCTCTTACTGCACCCGCCGAGGAGCGTCGAGGAGGCGAGAAGCGTGAGCAGGGATAGCGTGAACGGGATCAAGCTGCGAGTGGTCATGAGCGCCTCCTTGGTCCATGACGGACCAGAAGGAGCCTACGCGCGCCGAGCGGGGAATGGACCTTCGTGAGCACCCTACAAATCGGCATGGACCGCGCCGCGTGCCGCGGCGCTCGGGATCGCAAACGTCTCGCAGGCTTGCGGGACGACGACGAGAAGGGTCTCGCTTTAACCGATACCCCTGGTGGACCGCAGGAAGTGCTCCATTTGACCGAGCCTGGCCTCTATCACCTGCTCAACACGGCGAAGAAGGAGGAGGCCAAGCCCTTCCAGCGCTGGGTAAACCACGTCGTTCTGCCCTCGATTCGCAAGACGGGCGTTATCGGGTCGAGTCAGTCAGCGAGGAGAGCAGAGCGGGGTGATTGCCACCCCACCACGCCCTCCGGGAGTGGGGGAAGCGCGCCGCAAATGGCCTTCAGCGCGGTGCGAATCCCAGCGGCCTGGCCTCGGTCGAAGTCGGCTCTGCGCAACCACCCCTTCTTGGCCTCGGCCTCGAGCTTGGTCGCGAGCTTGACCAACTCCACGATCTGGCCGTTGATCTTGTCTATGTCGGGCTCGGGGTGGGTCATGCACCACCTTGACGGCGGGGGGTGAGCCGGGCCAGGCGGGAGCCGGGCGCCACTAGGCGAGACGCCACACGCCACTCGGGCACCGATCTCATTGAGCCCGCCCCGCCGCCTGCCGAGGTTCATTCGAGTCGCTTTCGTGTGACGGGAAGGGGGCCGGGCGGTAGGCTCTGGACATGCGGATCGAGTTCCACATTGAGGGCGTCGGACACAAGATCAAGCCAGAGTCGCTTGATCTCGCGAACCTGTTCCCCCTCCTCGACCACTTCCGCCGCGCACTCGTCTACGCGGCAGGCAAGGACCCTGACGGCGACGAGTGGCCTCGTGTGAGCCTAGTCGGCGTCGGAGGAGGAAGCTGCACGACTTCGATCGACTGCGACCCGGCCTTGAACGAGTCGACTCGAATCCTTGGGAAGGCAGTGACCTCGGGGCGCTGGTCGAGCTTGCCCGGCGCGAGCTCTCATGCTCACCGAGAGTTATTCAGCCTTTACGGGAGCCTGGCCGCCCAGAGGCTCTCTCTGGAGGCCAGGGCCGAAGGACCCGACGGGCAAGTGCTGTTCGCGATCTCAAGATCAAGCCCCGTCCCGGACCCACCACCCGCGACGGAGGGCCTTCGCGTCAAGGGTGAGACAGTGATCTACCCCAAGGTGACTGGTGTCAGGCTGGGAGCCAAGAAGGGGAGGGCTTGGCTTCGGATCGACCAGCAGCGCCTTGAGATCGACTCGTCGTGTTCGCTTCCAGTCGCCCGGAAACTTAAGGAGAAAATCGAGTTCGTCGTCGGCCTTCGAGGAGAGGCTGAGTGGGAGGTCTCGGGCTGGAAAATCGTGGGGTTTGAAATCCACGAGGTTCTCCCTTACCAGCCAGGGAGTCTCGTCGAGACATTTGAGAAGCTCCGCGAGCTTGCGGGAGACGCCTATGAGGGGGTGGATCCGATTGAATTCACCAAGGAACTGAGGGCTGATTGACCATTGCCTTTGACACTCAGGTCTTTATCTGGGGCATTCGCCGCGACGCAACCCAAGGCAAAGATCTAGTGGACCAGGCACTGGCCCTGCTGCGCCGCGTCGAGAACTCCGCCGAAGCAGGCATTTTCCCCGCGCCGGTTGTGACCGAGGGGCTCCAACCCATTGAGGAGCAGGGGCAGCAGGAACTCTTGGCGGAGATCATGGCAATGGGCCTCCGGGTGCCACCTCTCGACCTGTCCAGCGCCCCGCTTGCGGCCTCCATATCAAGGGCGTCTCACATGTCTAAGGAGGAGCGCGACGAGATCGGTGTCGGCCGGCAATGCATGAAGGTGGACGCCATGATTGTGGCGATCGCGAAACGTGCTGGGGCTCGTTTTATCGTCAGCCATGACGCCGGCCTTCAAAGGGCCGCAGAGGTTGTGGGCCTCGAGACCCTCACTGTTCCGGAAGCGTTAGAGCGTCTCGCCACAGAGCAAGCGTCTCAGGGGGACCTATTCTCCGGACTCGACGACAACAACGACGAGGACGACGAGGACCTGTCGGCGGGTGTGTAGGCCCGCCACGTTGTCAGCCCTCTCCGGACACTGAAGGCCATGACCAAGGCCCTCCTCTACGTCCGCACCTCCCCCGGAACCCCGGCCGCTGACTGGCTCTCCGAAGACGCCCAACTCGCCGCCCTCCGAGCCTACTGCGCCGAGCACGAGCTTGAAATCTGCAACTTCATAGACGAGACGACCGCTCAGGACGAACTACGAGTGCGCCCGTCGGGTGCCGGCCTCATGGCCTCGATCGCCCTGGCCGAGAACGAGGAGCCTTGGACCCTTCACCTCGTGGCGGTCTCCAGTTGTCGACTCTGGCGCACGCCCGCCGAGGGCCTCGCGTTCATGACCGACATGATTGCCTTGAAGGTGGCGGTCCACCTCACGGACCAGAACGTGGAACTCAACCGCGGGCCGTCTGCCTTCGACGGCGACAGCGGCGAGTGCTATCTCACGTTCCTGCGCCAGCTCGTCGAGGCGGAAGACCGCCTGGCCCTTGAGGCGGAGCGCGCCCGCGCCTGCCGTGACCGCCGCCGCTCGATTTGCGGATCAGCTCCGTTCGGGAGTCGTGTTTTTGGGGGTCGTGTTCGACCAGAGCCGAGTGAACTCAGGATCCTGGGCAGGGTCTACGAACTCCGGCAAGCAGGCCTCTCGTATCGAGACGTGGTCTCGCAGCTAGCGGCGGAAGGCGCACGCACTCGCACAGGCGGCCTGCGCTTCAACCCCTCAGCCCTGAGTGGGTATCAGCGCCGGCTTGAGGCCGACCCCAACCTTCGCGAGCGAGCGACCGCGGCTCTAGCCAAGTCGAGACGCAAGCGCACGGTGAAGGCTCGCTGATCGCCTACCCTCCGCGCCGATCGAACGCATGCTGGCGGTGAACGCACTTCGTTCGGTGTCTGCAAGCCTTCTTGTGCTTGCAGGCGACCTTGTGCGAAACGCGCTTCTTGTGAGCGCAGGGCATGGAATGGACGCACCGCGTCTTGTGTTGGCACGCACGGACATGGACGCAGGGCTGGCGGTGGCTGCACGCGATCTGGTGCGCGCAGCGGATCGGCGCGCAATCGCAGACCTTCGAGCCGAAAAACGTCTTGTGGATCCTATGCGGCCGGTCGAACGAGTGAAGAAGATCAAAGGCGTGCACGGGATCTGCTTGGTGCACGGCGTCCTGAAGGTGGAGCTGATCGAAAGGGTGAGCCACGTCGAAAGGGTGCGCGACCTCAAGTCGATACTCAGCGTCGTGGGCGTGCGCCTTGTGACTCTCGTGCCTTGTGTCGTAGCGGTGCGTCTTGTGGACGCAGGGGATCGGCTCAGCAGCCCTCGCGCGCTCCTCGGCCGCGTTCGCTCTAGCCTGCTCGGCCTGTCGGGCCTGGCGCTCGGCGGCAGTCTTCGCCTTCTCGGCCAGGACGGCAGCAGCCAAGCGCTCCCGCTTCTGGCTCGCGGCCTGCGCTGCTTGAGCGGCTTGGTCACGACTCTGCTTTCGCTCCTCCTCCGACTCCGCTTCCTTGGCGGCAGCCTCCCGGCGCGCGTCTTCTGCGGCGAGTTGGAATCCGGCGGCCTCCCGCTCAAGATCGACCTCGCGTCGCTTGAGTCGCCCCCGCTCCGTTTCGTGCCTTGCCTCGGCTTGAGCGGCTTCCTTCGAGGCGGCTTCGAGGAGGCGTGCTTGCTTCGCCTTGAACTCCCTCTCTCTAGCCCCTCGATCCTTGGCCTCCCGTTCAGCTTGAGCCGCTCGGTCCCGTGCTGCCTGCGCCCGATCCTCTGAGGCCCGACGATCGCTCAGGACCCCGTAGCCCAAGAGGGCGACAACGATTGCCACAACGACGGCTACAGCCAAGGCAAGTCGCCTCGAGGGTGCTGAGTCCGTGGGGCCGGGGCGAGGATCCGCGCGGAGAGCATGCACAAACTCGCCGGCGGTAGGTCGATCAGCGGCGTCTAGGGACAGGCTTCGGCAGCAGAGCCACTCAAGGTGAGCGGGAACCTGCGGAGTCGAGTCCCTGGGAGTTGGTGGTGGGTCCTCGCCCCTGGCGACCCTTGCATGCGCCTCGTGGATCCCTGCGGGAGTGCGACCGTTGTAGGGATAGTCCCCTGTGAGAGTCAGAAAGAGCAGCACCCCCAAGGCGTAAACGTCGGCCTCCGTCCCAACTCCGAGCGCGTCCTGAAACTGCTCAGGGGCCATGAAGAGCGGAGTGCCTAGGCCGGGGGTAGGCATTTTCCCTCAAGTCCCGGATGCGCAGTGCCGAAGGGGGTGGTAGGAGGCCTGCTATGAAGCGCCGCGTTGGCTACAAGCCCGAGGAGATCTTGATCGTCACAGCTGGGGGCACAAA
>JAESQQ010000159.1 GCA_016765095.1 Planctomycetota bacterium
TCGAGCACGCCCGCGATCAGAACCTTGACCGCGGCGCGCTCGATGGACGAGCTCTCAGCGCGGCTCGCGAGCGGCGCTGTGGAGGCTGGAGCGCTGGAGCCCGTCGGCTCAGACTCCTCATGGGGTTGGGAGGCCTGGGAAGGGCGCGGGGAGGGGCGCTCCAAAGCCACGCTGGCCTCGAGCTGGGCGACTTGCGCCCGGAGCTTGGCGACTTCGACCTCGAGCTCGCCCAGCCGTGTCGGTGAGGGGGTGATCGGGCTGGCCACCGCCGGCTCCTGAGCCGCAGAGACGCCCTCGCCCGGGCCACAGCCAGCGTTGAGGAACAAGTAGAGCCCACCTCCGGCGCTGAGCGCGAGGAGGGCCGCCGTGTTGAGCAAGGTCAGCGACTCTTTCTTCACCGACTGCAGCCTAGCCCACGTTCGTCGCTGCGGATCGCCGAGCTAGGCTCTCGCTCAGATCGGCTGGTTTTGCATGTCGATCTCGCCATTGCTGTCGAGCACCCCTTCAGCACGCAAGAATGCCTCGTCGTCTGTCGCCGAGCGCCGGCGAACAGGAGGCGCATAGCCTCCGCGGAGAAGTCTCCGAAGCGCTGGCGCCTCCTCGAGGTTGACCAGCGCCAGTGCCTCGGAGTCGAACCGGGGCGGCTCGTCGAAGCGCACGTTCCAGAAGGTCGTGTAGCTGTCGAACTTTGCTTCGCGGAAATCCGAACCGCTCAGGTCGCAGTCTCGGAAGACCGTTCGCTTCAAGTTGGCGCCGGTGAAGTCGCAGCGGGCGAAGACACACCGGTTGGCGCGGACCTTCAGCGTCGCCTTCGATAGGTCGCAGTCCAGGAAGCGACAGTCGTCTACTCGGCGCCCCTGGATCTTGGTGCCCGACAGGTCGCAGTCCTCGAAGATCACCTCGTAACCAAGATCGAAGGCGGTGTTCGCTAGCCTTGAGCCCACGATCGTGGCTCCCTTGATCGCGAAGGGACCGAGCCGGAGCTTGTCCCAGCCAGCGGCCGACAACCAGTGGTCGGTTTGGGCGTAGGACATGTCGAGCGCAGGCCAAGGCGCTCCGTCGACGTCGCTGGAGGCAGAAAGCGGCACGCCGCGCAGGTCGATGTAGCCCGGGACCTCCTCGGCGTGCGGTAGCCCGCGCAGCGCGCGAGCCAGCTTCTCGAACTCGCTGGCCTTGAGCAGGTTGTCGATCCGGTTCGGCAGATGCCGCTTGAAGGCCGTGAGCTTGGCCCACTTGCCCTCGCTCCACCGCTCGCGCAGGCGTTTCTTCGAGGTCGCCTTCTTGGTGGCCTTCTTCTTGGTGGCCTTCTTCTTCGAGGTCGCCTTCTTGGTGGCCTTCTTTTTTCTCATGCCGCTATCCTCGCTTCGTCTCCCAGGCGCTTCAACTTGTTCGGGTCCCGGCACCTCCGCGACCGCTGTCAATCCTCCGGCAGCAGCCGAATGACATGGCTTGGTGGACGAAGCCTCACCACCTCCTCCCTCACTGGGGTGACCCAGTGAGCACCTGTCGCGGAGCGGACTCGCGAGAGACGATTGTTTGCCCTCCGCCTCCTCGCCGGGGTATACCAGCCTCTCTCCGAGGAGGAGCCGATGCGCACCCACCCCACCCTCGCCGCGAGCCTGTTGCTCAGCTGCGCGACTGCCTGCCTAGCGGGCGAAGCCCCCGAGGTCCCCGTCGAGTTCTCCCGCGAGCGCCTCTCTGGGGTCAAGGCGGTCCTCGTGGGTGAAGTCGAGAAGGGCGCGATCCCGGGTGGAATGGTGCTCGTCGCGAACCGAGGTCGGGTCGTGCTCTACGAGGAGGCCGGCTTCATGGACCGCGAGGCGAAGCGGCCGATGCGGCGCGACACGATCTTCCGCGCCTACTCCATGACCAAGCCAATCACCGCCGTGGCCGCGCTCCAGCTCTACGAGCAGGGCAAGCTCGACCTCGACGACCCCGTCGCGAAGTATCTCCCAGCACTCGCGGGTGTGACCGTGGCTGGCGCTACGGCCGAGAGCAAGGCGCGGCCCATGACGATCCGAGACCTCCTGCGCCACACGGCCGGGCTCAGCTATGGCTGGGGCGCCAGCGCCGCGGACGAGGGCTACCGCAAGGTCAACATTCTCGATCCCGAAGCGCCCCTCAAGTCGCTCGTCAAGAAGCTGGGCGGAATCCAACTCGACCACCCGCCTGGCACGGTTTGGAAATACAGCATCTCGCTCGACGTGCTCGGCCGCGTGATCGAAGTCGTCAGCAAAAAGTCTCTAGGCGACTACTTCGAGGCGCACATCTTCGCGCCCCTCGGAATGAAGGACACGGCCTTTCAAGTCCCGCCCGAGAAGCTCTCCCGCTTCGCGGCCAACTACTCCAAGGGCCAAGCTGGCCTCTCGCTGCTCGACGCTCCGGCCAAGAGCCGCTTCGCCAAGCCGGCGATCCTCCACAGCGGAGGCGGTGGACTGGTCTCGACGATCGACGACTATCTGTCCTTCGCCCAAGCCCTCCTCCACGGGGGGACCTGGAACGGGAAGCGAGTCCTGCGGGCCAAGACCGTCGCCCTCATGACGAGCGATCAACTGCCCAAGGGCGTCAGCGTTCGCTTCGCCGGCCGCGAGATAACTCAACTCGGCTACGGGCTTGGGGTCTCGGTCTGGCGCCAAGACGCGGGCCCCTATGGGATCAAGGGCGAGTTCGGTTGGGGCGGCGCCGCGAGCACCAGTTTTTGGATCTCTCCCGCCGATAAGCTGATCGTGCTCACCGTGACTCAGGTCATGCCGCGCACTCGCCAACTCGACCTCAAGGTCAAGCCCCTGGTTTACAGCGCGCGTCGACGAGGCCCCTTCTAGGAAAGCTCCTTCTAGACCTCGGCTCCGCCTTAACCCTGCCCTGAGCTGGATTTGGCTTCGCTCGGTCGGTTCCTCGTGCTCCAATCCCGGCCATGGCTAACGAGCGAAACCTCCGAGCCGTCCTCAAGGTGATTCCCGAGGACTGCTACGACAATCCGACCTGGAAAGGGCTCCTCTACATCGCCCGCGACTTCGCGATCTACGCAGCGATCGTCGCGGGACTGATCCTCGTCGACAACGCCTGGCTGATCCTGCTCTGGATCGCGGGTGGGCTCTCGATCAGCGGGCTCTTCATTTTGGGGCACGACGCGGCCCACAAGGCGCTCTTCAAGAGCAACCGAATGAACCGCGTCTTGGCTCAGCTGACGTTCCTGCCCTCGCTCCACATTCACGAGGGCTGGGTGTTCGGACACAACCGACTCCACCACGCACACACCGTCCGCCAGCAAATGGACTTCGTGTGGCACCCGACCACTCCGGCCCAGTACGCCGAGCTCTCTAGCTTCAAGAAGCTGGTCCACAGGATCTTCTGGTCGCCTGTGGGAGCCGGGATCTACTACCTGGTCGACGTGTGGTGGGTGAAGATGATGATCTTCAAGGCGCCGCCCAAGCAAGCCGCCGCTCACAGGGTCGAGAAGGCCTGCGTCCTCCTCTACGTCCTGCTCGCGTCTGCCGCGCTCGCCTATGGCGGCTGGCTCCGCTACGGAACCGAGCTCGGTGCGCTCTGGGGCGCGCTATGGATGTGGACCAAGGTGTTCTTGGTCCCCTTCGTGGTCTGGAACTACTCGATCGGGCTGGTGGTCTACTTGAACCACATTAGCCCTGAGGTCGCCTGGTGGAAGCGCTCCGATTGGACTCGCTTCGGCGGACAAATGGAGGGGACGACCGTGATTCGTCTCCCTTGGATCCTCAACGTTTTCTACCACAACATTTTTCTGCACATTGCCCACCACGTGGACACGCGGATCCCGTTCTACGGCCTCCCCAAGGCGACCCAGGCGATCAGCGAGGCCTACAGCGACGTGATCACGGAGAAGAAGCTCTCGCTCTTCGATTACCTCCGAATCACACGGGCCTGCAAGCTCTTCGACTTCGAGAGCGGCCGCTGGCTTCGTTACGGCGAGCCCGTCCCAGCTCCGGTCCCAGCCGAAGCTCCCGCACCGCCGACCGTCGCTGCCCCCGACGCGGCTGCCCCCGACGCGGCTGCCCCCGA
>JAESQQ010000015.1 GCA_016765095.1 Planctomycetota bacterium
CGGATAGGGGTAGGGATAGGGCGTTCCAGGAGCCTGGCCAGCCACAGGGGGTCCAGGCTGGCGTGGATCGGGACCTGGGCTGGGCGAAACGGGCGCGCTTGTTGGGAGCGGAGCCGCCTCTCCTGAGCTCGGATCCTCCTTCGCGCCCGCCTCCCCGAACAAGCCGCTGGCCTTGACTTCCTCTTCCCCAAACAGGCCGGCGGGAGCGCTAGCCTCCTGGCTGTCGAGCCCAAACATGCCGCTCCCGCGCTTCTTGGGCTCGGCGTCTTGGGGAAGAGTCACGGGGGCCGCGTAGAGGGGAGGCCCGCCAGCGCCCGCCTGTGGCATGTTCGGCGCCGGAGCCAGGAACTTGAGCCCACAGCGCATACACGCTGAGAGCTGACCTGCCCGCTGGTCGGGAAGGACGTTTGGCTGGCGACAACCAACGCAGACGTATTGGATCGGCATAAGCCCTTACCCGGTCAGGCCAAGCTGGATCCTACCAGCGTCCATCCGAGCCGGCGAGGCGCTTCGCTGGAGGGAATTTTGCCCCTCCCGGCGCAGAGCTAACTGAGGTTTTCCTTGTACTCGTTGATCGTGTCCTGGATGACAGCCTTCGCGTCCCCAAAGAGCATCATGGCGTTGTCCGCCTCGAAGAGCTTGTTCCGAACACCCGCATAGCCGGGGCTCAGAGAGCGCTTAATGACCACGACGGTCCGGGCCTCGTGCACGTTGAGAATCGGCATCCCATAGAGAGGGTTGTCGGGCTCGTCGAGGGAGGCTGGGTTCACGACGTCGTTCGCGCCGACCACGATCACCATGTCGGTCTGCTTGAAGTCTGAGTTGATCTCGTCCATCTCCACGAGCTGCTCGTAGGGAATGTTCGCCTCAGCCAAGAGCACGTTCATGTGTCCAGGCATGCGACCCGCGACGGGGTGGATCGCGTAACGAACCGTGCAGTCGGCCGCCTCGAGGAGGTCGCCCAACTCGCGAACGGCATGCTGAGCTTGCGCGACCGCCAGGCCGTAGCCCGGGACGACGATCAGCGAACTGATCCCGTCCAGCATCATGCCCATCTCCTCGGCACCAATGCTCTTGACGTTGCTGTACTCGCGCGCGTCATCCTTGTTTCCACCGGTGCCCGCCGTTTGACCGAATCCACCCAGGAGCACGCTCACGAGCGAGCGGTTCATGGCCTTGCACATGATGTTGGTCAGGATCAGGCCCGCAGCGCCAACCATGGCACCCGACACGATCAAGACGTTCTCGCCGAGCACGAAGCCCGTCATGGCGGCCGCGATCCCCGAGTAGCTGTTGAGGAGCGAGATCACGACGGGCATGTCCGCACCGCCGATCGGGAGCACGAGCAAGACCCCGAGCAGGAGCGAGATTCCCATCACGATCAGGGTGTGTGTCATGCCCATGGCCGGGTCCGTCGCGACGTAGGCCATGTAGCCCGCCAGACCGAGCATCCCCAGGATCAGGATCAAATTGAGCGCGTGCTGCCCGGGGAAGGTCACGGCGTCGCCCGTGATCTTGCCCGCGAGCTTGGCGTAGGCAATGAAGCTACCCGTCAGGGTGATTCCGCCGATGATGATCGAGAGGAAGAGCGTCGCGATCACGACCCGAGGATCGGTCCCGCTCTCGGGGGCGGGCGCGACGACGGCTCCGCCGCCAGCGGGGACGACTGCAGTCCCGCTCGCCCTTAGGTTGCCCAGGTGAACCTCGTAGAGGCGTTTGGGGGCCTCCCAAGTCTCCCACTGTTGGGGGGCTGCCTGCTCCCCGGCCGGGACGACTGGCTGAGGACTCAAGGCAGGCCAGAGGACAGCCAGGGCCACGAGCAAAGAGGCCGCACCGCCCGAGCCGTTGAAGAGCGCGACCATCTCGGGCATCGAAGTCATAGGGACCCGGATCGCCGCCACGAGGCCGATCACGCCGCCGGCCACGAGGCCGCCGACGATCCACTCCCAATCCATCACGCCTTGCTTGGCGGCGAGGGCGAAGGTCGCCAGGATTGCGATCAGCATCGCCAGACAGGCCAGGCCGTTGCCGCTGCGAGCGGTGCGAACCTTGCCGAGGCGCTTGATGCCAATAATGAACAGGACGATCGCGACGAGGTAGGCGATCGAGGCAATGGTCTCGACCATGGCTATTTCCCGCCCTTCTTTTTGCCAGCGAACATGCCCAACATGCGGTCCGTGACCATGAATCCACCCACGACGTTGACCGTGGCGGTCGCCACGGCCAGCGCGCCGAGGATGTTGGCGAGCATTGGCCAGGACGCGAAGTAGGCGCACGAGAGCGCGCCGACGAGGGTCACGCCGGAGATCGCATTGGCCCCCGACATGAGGGGAGTGTGGAGCGTCGGGGGGACCTTCGCGATCAGCTCAAAGCCGAGGAAGATCGCCAACACGAAGACCGTCAGCGCGATCATGTCTTCTCCTCGAGGCCTTCGACGGCCTCCTTGGTCCTTTGGTGACGGATCGTGCCGTCTTGAATGATCAGGCTCTTGTCGATCACCTCGTCTTCGAGGTTGAGCTTGATCTTGGCTTCGTCCTTCTTGTCGACGACGTCCATCAAGAGCGCGAGCACGTTGCGGGCATACACCGCGCTGGCGTCGGTCGAGAGCGTGGCTGGGACGTTGGGTTCACCAATGATCGTGACCCCATGCTTCTCAACGGTCCCGGGTTCACTGAGCTCGCAGTTACCGCCCTGACTAACGGCCAAGTCGACGATCACCGCGCCCGGACGCATCTTCTCGACGACGTGGGCGGGCACGAGGAGCGGGGCCGGGCGCCCTGGGATCAAGGCCGTGCAGACGACCATGTCCGCCGCCGTGAGGTGACTCTCAATGATCTCCTGCTGGCGCTTCTTCTGTTCTGCCGTCAGCTCCTTGGCGTAGCCGCCTTCACCCGACGCCTCGACCGTCTCAATGAACTTGCCGCCCAGGCTCTCGACCTGCTCCTTGACCTCGGGGCGAATGTCGGTCGCCTCCACGATCGCGCCGAGTCGTTTGGCCGTCGCGATCGCTTGGAGGCCGGCCACGCCCGCACCCATGATCACGACCCTGGCTGGCTTGATCGTGCCTGCCGCAGTGACCATCATGGGCATGATCCGAGTCAGCGCGTTGGCGCCCATGATCACGGCCTTGTAGCCGGCCAAGTTGGCCTGAGAGCTAAGCACGTCCATTTTCTGAGCGCGCGAGATCCGCGGGATCGCCTCCATAGCTATCACGGACGTCCCGTTGTCGGCGAGCCGCTTGGCGAGCGCTGGGTCGCTGACGGACCAGATCAATCCGACCAGAAGGCCGCCCTTCTTGAGCAGGTCGGCTTCGTGTTTGCCATCGACCTCCTGAGGAGGGTTGACCTTGGTCACGATGTCGGCGTCCCAGGCGACGCCGAGCTCAGCTCCCGCCGAGGCGTACTCCTCGTCGGAGAGTTTGCTGCCGGCGCCAGCGCCGGGCTCGACGATCACCTTGAGACCGAGTTTGATCAGTCGTTTGACCGTCTCAGGGGTCGCCGCCACGCGGGCTTCGCGCTCGGCGACCTCCTTAGGCACGAAGACCGTTGTCATAGAGCGTTCCTCCCCCGCAGCAAGGGCGCGGAGTATACGGAGGTCGTGCTGGCCGCGCTACCTTGCCCGAGAGAGCCATTTGGGAGGGGCTTCTGAAGCTACCTCTGAGGCTGGCGGCGCTCGATTCGGAGGCCAAGCGCCGCCGCTGCGGCCTGCTGCGCGTCTGCTGGCGAGCCACGAATCAGACCGGGGATCGCTTGAGGGTTCTTGGCGTAGCACTTCTTCCAGATCACGACCGCTGCCGCTTTGTCGCCGAGCGCAAGGTGACAGAGCCCCGTCAACCACTCGTAGGCCAACTCCTCGGGACGGCGCGCCACGATCTGGAGGGCGTCCGCGAGGGCTTCCTTGGGCTTCTTGAGCACGTAGAGCGCCCAGCCCCGGCGGCGCAAGGCGTCGATCGGAGGATCTGGCTGGGTCAAGGCGATCGCCTGGCTCCAGTACTGCACCGAGACCTGAGGCTGGCGGCTGCTGCTCGCTAAGAAGGCCAGCGCCTTGTAGTAGCGAGGGTGATCGACGACCCGCTCGGCGACTTGCTTCAAGACGAGGCTCGCCTCACGGAGCTTGCCTTGGGCGTGAAGGCAAAACGCGAGGCTCAAGTAGGCGTCGGCGTAGTCGGGGTCTTTCTTGAGCGCGGCGATCGCGTGCTGGACCCCCTGGGCGTGCTGCCCCTGGTGAGAGAGGACCGTCGCCATGGCTGTCAGACCCACCGCTCCTTGGGGGTCGGCGTTGGCCACGTCGACGAGGGCCTGGAGAGCCTCGGTCTTCAGCAGCCAGAGCGCGCTCATGGCAGCGAGAAAGCGCGCCTGGAGAGCTACGCGATTCGTGCCCTTGGCGTAGGGCTTCGCTCCCGCGATCACCGCCTGGTACCGGCCGCGCCTGTGGAGGATTTCAAGACGCTCGAGGCGGACTCGATCGCGAGCGGGCTCGTCCTTGGCTTCCTGCTCGGCTCTGATCAGGAGCCGGAGGACGACCTCGGCTCCCGCTCCAGCCCGCGCCTTGTCGCGAGCCTGGTCGAGGAATCCTCCGACTCGTGGGACGGAGGCGGGTTTGGGAATTTGGAGCTGGGCCTGGGGCTGTTGCTGCTGGAGCATCTGAGCCTCGACCTGCCGCAGGGTCGCCATGACCGGTTGCTCAAAACCCTGGGCCGCCGCATAGGCTGCCTCGCGCCCGAGCGTGAGCGCTTGTTTGAGGTCCTGGAGCGCCGGTTGGCGCTGACCGAGTTTCCAGCGACACACGGCGCGATTCACGTAAGCGGCTGCCGACTGAGGCGCGATCCGAACAAAGCGCTCGGCGTCATTGAGGGCCTCTTGAAAGGATCCCAGCTCGTGCAGGACTTGGATCCTGACCTTGAGCAGCATCGGAAAAGGGTCGCCCTCGCAGCGCTTGCCGGCTTCGACGAGGTCTCGGAGGGCGCCTCGCCAGCTCTGGTGCTCAGCTTGAATCACCCCTCGCATAAGGAAGGGGCGAGGATGATCGGGAGCGACCTCGATCGCGCGCGCCAAAGCGACCTTGGCCTCCTCGAGGCGGTTGAGGCGACCCAAGCACGCTCCCTTGAGTACCCACCCGTCGAGGTCGTCGGGGAATTCGCTCGTGTAGGTCTCCATGGCGTCGAGCCCTCGACGCGCGGATCCCCTCGCTAGGACGGCGACGTGCGACTTCGCGAGGCGGCCCGAGGGGGCCGACGCGTAGCGGGACGCGACTTTCTCGAAGCAGGCCATGGCCTCCTGGCTACGATCGAGCCGCAGCAGACAGAACGCCTTGACGAAGCCTGCCCGGGCCGCGACCTCAGCGGTCGTGGCACGCGACCAGCGCTCTGCTTCTCGAAGGGCCAAGGAGTAGCGCCCCCGCCGCCGGTAGGCTTCAGCCTTGAGCACGCCGAGTTCGGCCTCAGCCGTTGGGTCGAGGTCCTCAGCCGCGTCCGCGAGGGCTTGGAGAAGCTCGCTGAGTGGCGCGCGCTTCCTCGCCAGCGCCAGATACGTGAGCTTCGCGTAACGGACCCGAGCCCGCGCCAACTCAGGGAGCGCGTCTTGATCGGCGAATTCGGCGGCCTCGTCTAAGAGAGCCTTCAACTCCGCTGGGTCACGGGCAAGCGTCGCGGCGCGACGAAGGAGGAGGCGGAGCCTCGCGAGCGGCACGCTCTTGGAGAACTCGGGGAGGTCTGTGGCGAGTGCCACGGCGTCTTGGAGGGCAGCCTTGGCGGCGGCGAGATCCTGAGACTCCGTCTCGAGCAGGAGCGCGCTGACAGCGATCGCTCGCTCCTCGCGGAGCGACTCGAACAGACGGTAGGTCTTGACCTCCGCCAAGAGCGTCGCCAGCGCCTCCCCCCGCGCGAGGGGTAGGCTCGCGGCGAGCTTGGCTCGACGTGTCCAGCGCTCTTCCTCCAAGGCGGCTCGATCGCTCCACTCTGGACCGAGTTCGAGGGCCGCGAGCTTCGCCAAAGACTGGCGGGCCTCGGCCTCCCGAGTTGCGTCGTGGGCCTCCTCCAGGAGTTTGGTGGCTTGTCGATCGTGTCGGCGCCCGAGGACCACGACCGCCCCTGTTCCGCCGAGGGCCACGACCAGCAGAAGAGGGATCGCGACGGCCAGCCAGCGCTTGAGGGAGCCCCCTCGGGCGGCCTCGCTCGGGGTCTCGCTTCCGGGCGCCGACGACTCCAAGAACCCCCTGAGCGCCGCTGCCAAGGCCCCGCTGGTCTGGAAGCGGTCCGCCCTGTCCTTGGCCATTGCCCGGAGGCAAATCGCCTCCAGGGCCTTGGGAACGGTCGGGACGAGACTCCGAGGGGGTTTCGGTTGCCCTCCACGAATCGAGTGGGAGATCTCTATGAAGTTGGCGCCCTGAAAGGGGACTTGCCCCGTCAGGCACTCGTAGAGGATCACGCCGAGTGCGTAAATGTCGACCCGGGCGTCAAGGTCTCGCTGGCCGAGGTTCTGCTCAGGAGCCATGTAAAACGGCGTCCCAACCGCCTCGCCCGTCCGAGTCAGGCGCATTCCCCCCTGCTCTTGGGCGAGTCCGAAGTCTGTCACGCAAGGACGCCCGCTGGCCTCGTCAATGATCACGTTGGCTGGCTTAAGGTCGCGATGGATGACGCGCACCTTGTGAGCCGCCTCCATTGTCTGTGCGAGGGCCGCGACGATCTCTGCGGCCCGTTGAGCCGGAACCGGGCCCTTGCGAATCACGTCGTGGAGCGTCGGGCCACGAATGAGGTCCATCACGTAGTAGGGGAAGCGACCTTCGCGCCCGAGGTCGTGGATTGGAACGATCCCCGGGTCTTGGATCCTGGACGCGAGCTTGGCCTCTCGCTCGAAGCGGGCGACCGTCTCCGGATTACGGAGCGCCTCTGCGGTCAGGACCTTGAGGGCGAAGCGTCGCTCGAGCCCTTCTCGCTGGACGAGGTAGACGACCCCGTAACAGCCGCGCCCCAGCTCTCGCTCGACGAGGTAGTTGCCGACCCGCTTGGGCCCGGTTCGGTGCTGGCTCCAGGTCGCGCTCGAGGCGAAGGGGCGCCCCGAAGGGTTGGAAGGAGACTTGGGAGCGGGCGGATCCACGGCTTCTAGGGTCGCTCTTTGAGCCGACTCACGCCAGGTCGTGTCGCTGGGGTGCCGCCAGCGGGCGGCGAGCGCCTGGCGGAGCCTCTTCTACGTGCCCGCGCCCGACCGTGCCCGTGCCCGGTACCTTGCTTGGGCTCGTGCTCGTCCTCGTCCTCGATCCGTGCTCGTGCTCGTTCGTGATCTGGACGGATCGGTGTCGAGGGCTGCCCTAGGGGGTCGGAGGCGCTGGCTGTGTTTATGGGGCTGCGCCCAGAGTAGGTCGGAGGGTGGCTGTCTCGCCGACCGGGTCGGGGGGAC
>JAESQQ010000160.1 GCA_016765095.1 Planctomycetota bacterium
CCGTTCGACGAGCCGAGGTCGACGACCTGCCACTTGCCTTCGTCGAGCTCGAACCGGACGTGGACCTTGCTGATCTGCGAGCTGACGAGCCGCATGTCGTTGGTCAGCGCGCGCCCGAGGAGGACTTGATCCTCGTGGAGGTTCTTGTTGGTCGGCGTGAGGGGCACCACAACGGCCCCAGCGATGTTCCCAGCGCTCGGGCTCTCGCCTTCTTTGAGGTTGAAGACCGAGGTCTGGCCGGCGGTGTAGCCGCTCGGGATCCCCTCCTCAGGCGTCGCGTAGAGCGGGCTGCCTTCGTCGGAGTGGCGGAACACGAGCACTTTCGTGTCGCCGAGAAGGGTCATTAAGTCCAACTCCTCCTTGCGCGCGCCAAGTTCGCCTAGCGTGATTCCCTTGGGAAGTTGGGTCTCAGTCATTTCGCTCCTCGTTGGCCGAGAATGATCGCACACTCGTCTGCCTTGAGGAACCGACCGGCGGGAAGGCCTCCGAGCGCGCGCGTCCTGTGCAGGTAGGTCAGTCTTACGCGTCGGGAACATTGGGTCACTTTCTTCGTTTCTCGAGTCCATTGGGGGCTCTAGCCTTCGATCCAGCGATGGTTAAGCAAGGAGCGGGCCGAGTTCGCCGGCCCCCCGCTGACCCGAACGAAGCGCTAAACTGCTCGCCATGAGGAAGTCCAAGCGCAAGGAACTCAAGCCCGAGGTCGAGCCGGTCGGAAACGTCGTGGAGGTCGAATCGAGGCCCTTCGAGTTGGTGACTGATTTCGAGCCGGCGGGCCACCAGCCAGCCGCGATCGCCGGGCTCGTCGAGCACATTCAGGCCGGGGCCGAGCACTGCACACTGCTCGGGGTCACCGGGTCGGGGAAGACGTTCACGATCGCGCACACGATCGCGGCCCTCGGGCGTCCGGCCCTCGTCTTGGCCCACAACAAGACGCTCGCGACCCAGCTCTTCCAGGAGTTGCGAGCGCTGTTCCCCAAGAACGCGGTCGAGTACTTCGTGAGCTACTACGACTACTACCAGCCAGAGGCCTACATTCCCTCGAGCGACCTCTATATCGAGAAGGACGCGACGCAAAACGAGCGCCTCGATCGGCTCCGCCACCGCGCGACGCGCAGTCTGCTGACTCGCCGCGACGTGATCATCGTGAGCAGTGTCAGCTGTATCTACGGTCTCGGCTCGCCCGAGTCCTACTACGGAATGAAGGTCGCCCTCAAGCGGGGCGAGATCCGCGAGCGCGAGGAGATCCTCCGCGGGCTGGTCGCGATTCAATACAAGCGCAACGAAGTCGACTTCCGCCGGGGCACGTTTCGGGTCCGGGGGGACGTGATCGACGTCGTCCCGGCCCACGAAGAGGCGCTCGCGGTTCGGATCGAGCTCTTCGGAGACGAGGTCGACGCGATCTATGAGATCGACCCCCTGACCGGAGAGATCAAGCGCCACCTCGAGGAGCTCGAGATATTCCCGAAGAGTCACTACGTGACCCCCGAGGCCCTGCTCGAGAAGGCGATCGTCACGATCGAGGCGGAGTTGACCGAGCGAATCATGGAGCTCCGCAACCAGAACAAGCTCCTCGAGGCCCAGCGGATTGAGCAGCGCGTCCGCTACGACCTCGAGCTGATGGAGGAGATCGGGACCTGCAAGGGGATCGAGAACTACTCGCGACACCTGACCGGACGCAAAGAGGGCCAGCCTCCGCCGACGCTCCTCGACTACCTGGCTCGAGACGCTCTCCTGATCGTGGACGAGAGTCACGCCATGCTCCCCCAGGTCCGCGGCATGTATCGCGGCGACCGGGCTCGCAAGGAGAACCTCGTCGACTACGGGTTTCGGCTCACGAGCGCGCTCGACAACCGCCCGCTGCGCTTCGACGAGTTCGAGGCGATCCCGCTCCAGCGGATCTACGTCAGCGCGACGCCGACCGACTACGAGCTCGAGCGGAGCGAGGGTCGCGTCCTCGAGCAGATCGTGCGCCCGACGGGCCTCCTCGATCCAGAGATCGAGGTCCGCCCGACGGCCCACCAAGTCCACGACCTCCTCGACGAGATCAAGGCCCGCGCGGCGCGCTCAGAGCGAGTGCTCGTCACGACCCTCACCAAACGAATGGCTGAGGACCTCTCCGACTACTACCTCGACGCCGGCCTCAAGACCAAGTACATGCACGCCGACATAGACACGCTCGAGCGAAGCGAGTTGATCGCGGGGCTCCGGCGGGGCGAGTTCGACTGCTTGGTCGGAATCAACCTCCTCCGTGAGGGACTCGACTTGCCCGAGGTCTCGCTCGTGGCAGTCCTCGACGCCGACAAGGAGGGCTTCCTCCGCAATCGGACCTCGTTGATTCAGATCTGCGGGCGGGCTGCTCGGAACGTGAACGGGCAAGTGATCTTCTACGCCGACAAGGAGACCGACTCGATTCGGGCGGCCCTCGACGAGACCCGTCGCCGGCGCAAGATCCAAGAGGCCTACAACACAGAGCACGGGATCACCCCGACCACGATCGTCAAAGCGCAGCACGCGGGGTTGAACGCGATCTACGAGTCGGACTACGTTGACGCCGAGGAAGTCGCGCGCAGCGAGGCGATCAAGCGCGACGCGGAGGGGACTCTCCGGGCCGACGCCGCGGACCTCCGCAGGCAAATGCTGGCCGCAGCCGAGGCGCTCGACTTCGAGACCGCAGCGGCGCTCCGCGATCGCCTCCTCTCGCTCGAGGACGAGGCGCTTGGGCTGTGAGCGCTCGCGTGAGGTAGAACTCGGTGCGGAGTCCAAGGGAGCGGAGCGGGTGAGCGGGGATCCATGAAGCGAGAGGGACGCGCAGCGCTGGCCTTGATCGGGCTCGTCGGCCTTGGGCTGATCCTGGCTTGGCTCTTCTTTGGGGAGGCGGTCTCAAGCGAGGGAGGTCCCTCTCTCGCAGCCTCGTCGGGGTCCCCGCTTCCTGGGGTCGAGGCCTCCCTGGCCGCAGCGCCTACGGAGGCCAGCCTCGCGCCCCAGACCCTCGCGAGCCGTGCTCGGGACTCCTCGGTGGGCGGGCGGGAACCTGCCGAGCAACCAGACCTGGAGAGGCCCGCGCGACCCGGGACTGATCGAGCCCGCGCCTGGCGCTACAAGTCCAGAGTCCGTGGTCACGTGTTCGCTCCAGACGGGACGCCTGCTGTAGGAGTGACGTTGACCGCCTATCGGGGCGTTCGCGAGATCCCGCTCGCGTTCGTCAACCACAAGGAGACAGAGGACCCGAACACGGAGAAGGGGGACCGCGCCTCGGAGGAGGCGATCGCGATCGCTCGCGCTGGCGGGCGGGATCCGGGCAAGCTCCTGACCGTCCGTCACAGCGACGAGCGGGGGGCCTATCAACTGGGGCGCTACTGGCTCGGAGGAGGCGAGGTCCTGATCGTGGCCACGGGAAAGAGTGGAGTCGGGGTGGTTCGAATCCCGGCGGACGGTCTTCGACAGGGTCCAGGACTCGACCCTGTCGTGCAGATCGCTCCCGACCTTTTCCTCCAACCCCGCGCGACGCTCTCGATCCAGGTCAAGGGAAGTCGCCTCCTGGGAGGGGTCGCGCTCTCTCTCGTGTTTCGCGACCGGGGCGACTCGCGCGAGCTACCTCGACTAGACGCCTCCGGCCGGGCTCTGGTCCAACTGCCCTCGGGCTTGCTCGAACCGAGCCTCGTGCTCGAGGAAACGAACTGGCTGCCGGTCACGCGCAAGGTCTCGGCCGCTGAGCTCGCGGCGGGGAAGCTGGTGTGGCGGCTGCGCGCTGTGTCGGCGTTGAACGGGAGGGTCCTCAGCCCACGCGGGAGGCCTTGGCGGGGGAGCCTTGGCGTTGGGTTCCGAGGGAGCGAGGGGGAGTTCGTCAAGACTACGGTCCGCACGGACGCTGCTGGGCGGTTCGAGGCTCACGGGATCCCTCCCGATCGGCTGGCCCAGATCCAGATCGTTGGTGCGCTCGAGCACGCTTACTACCAAGGGCGGCACCGACCGTCGTCGGCGCCTGTGGAGATTCGGCTCGGGGTGTCAGGGGCGTTGGAGGTCAACGCCGTGGGCGCCTCAAAAGACTACTTTTCGCTCTTCTGCTGGGCCGTCCAGATCCTCGAGGCGAGCGGGACCTGGCGGGACGTGCCGCGGACCTTGATCGCCGTCTACGCGTCCTACATGGACGAGGACGAAGCCCGGACGGGTTTGAGCTCGCTCTATCCGGGGCGCAACAAGTTCGTGGGCCTCCCTCCAGGGACGTATCGGGTCGTCCTGACCCGAGATTCGGATCACCAAGGGGCGTCGAGCCCTGTCGACCTGGGCGAGGGGGGCCGGGTTCAGATCGAACTCAAGGTCACGCCGCGAGAGGAAGTCGCCTTTCGGGGGCGCCTCGTGAGCCCCGGGGCCGACCTCAGCGAGCAAGCTGTCAGGGTCCACTACCAGACCCCCGACTTCAGCTCTGCCCATGAGTTCCGCCTCGACTCAGCAGGAGGCTTCGCGTTTGAGGACGACAACTTCCCGCCCGCTGGAGCGGACGTCGAGATCACGGTTCCAGCGTTGGGTCTGAGCGCGACCCTTCGCGTTGTGCCTAGCAAGCCGGACCTCGGCACGATCGTGCTCGAGGTTAGCGGCGGAGGAGGTCGTTGATCCCTGCGCCCCAGGTGGCGGTTTGCCCAAGCCGCCGACCTCGCGACGGACAAACAAACCGTCGGACGCGCACTTCAACCAAACGAAAGAGCCCGGCAGACGCCGGGCTCTTTGTATGCAACAAGTGACTTCCCTACTGGACGGTGAACACGCCAGCGTTGGCCGTCTGGCCGCCCGAGAGGACGGTGACCATGCCGGTCGTGGCGCCTTGCGGGACCGTGCAGACGACGGTCACGACGTTTTGGCCGTTGATCGTGGCGGCGTTGATTCCTGCGGGGGTGCCGTTGAAGGACACGCTCACGTTGCCGCCGAAGTTGATTCCCGTGATCGTGACCTGGTCGCCGACGACGCCCGTTCCTGGCGTCATGGACTGGATCGTGAGAGCCGTCGCGCTCGGGGCCGGGGTGCTCGGGGTCGAGGCGCCCGCGCTGCTCGAGCCGCCACCGAAGAGGCTGCTGAGGAGGCCGCTCAGGCCACCGCCCGAGCTGCCACC
>JAESQQ010000161.1 GCA_016765095.1 Planctomycetota bacterium
GGGCGCCCGCGCGGCGCCCGAGTCTCTACGAGAGCTGCCTAGGCTTCGGCCAGCGAGCGGACTTCAGCGTTGGTGTTCCGCAGCCGACGCGCCAGCGCCTCCGCGAGGTGCGCGAACACCGAGCTGCCGATCTCTGGGTGCTGCTCGAGGGCCGAGAGCAGGGCGCCGCGGGAGAGCGAGTAGACAGCGACCTCCGTCTCGGCCTCCGCGTGGGCCGAGCGGACGCCGGGCGAGAGGAAGGCCATGTCGCCGAAGAAGTTCGCCCGTCCGAAGGTCGCGAGGTGCTTCGTTCCACTGCCCGCGAGGGTGAGCGAGATTCGGACCGAGCCTCGTCGGACCAGATACAGCTCGTCCCCCGTGTCGCCGCAGGAGAAGATCCGCTCGCCGGGGGAGTAGCTCCGCTCTTCGATCGACTCCTGGAGAACAGCGAGGTGCTCGGGCGAGAGGCCCTTGAAGAGCGGGATCTCGCCCAGCTCAAGCGGTGGTGCGGACGTGCGCTCGAGGAGGCCTTCCGCGTCGAGGATCCGATCCTCCGCCCAGCCCAAGGCCTGGTCGGCGTCTGTGAACACCAGCGCCGGACCCCTCGGCGCGATCACCATGAAGTGAAGCAGGTAGGGCGTTAGTTCCTCGTCCAAGCGCGCGAAGACTAGGGCGCCTCCGTTCTCTTCAACCTGCTCGGCGATCTGGTGGAGCATTCGTCCGGGCGTGAAGTCGAGGAACCCGACTCGCGCCATGTCGAGGATCACGGTCCGACCCTCCGCTATGTGCGGCTCGAGCTCGTTGAAGAGCTGGTCGGTCGTGCCGAAGAACAGGCTGCCTTGGAGCTGGAGGATCGCGATCTGATCTCCCGCCTTTTGAAGCAGCTCCTCTTGTTCTGGGAGGCGGCGCTTCTTGGAGGAGAGCGCGCTCCCAGGCAGCCAGCGCCGAACGACGCTCCCCCGGATCTGCTCGCGCACAAAGAGCACGATCGCGAGCACCAACCCGACCGCCGCCGCCACGATCAGGTTCACGCTCAATGCCGCGGTCACGACCGTCGCGACCACGAAGAAGTCGAGGATTGTGCTCCGCCGTTTGAGCAGATCAAAGGAGTGGAGGTCGATCATGCGAGACCCGACCACGATCAGGATCCCGGCCAGCGCAGGGACGGGCAGCCAGGCGATCCAGTCCGTGATCGCCACGAAGGCCACCAAGGCCATGACTCCCGCCACGATCCCCGAGAGCCTCGTTCGCCCTCCGGCGCTGACGTTGACCAGGGTCGGACCGGTCGTGGCGCCGCCAGGCATGCCGCCGAGCAACGCGGAGAGCGCGTTCCCGAGCCCTTGGGCCCGCAACTCGCGGTCGGAGTCGTGCCGCGTCCGGGTCAGGGCGTCGACCAAGACCGCAGTCTTGAGGGTGTCGATCGAGAGCAGGACCGCGAGCGTGGCAGCCGGGACGAGCGCGCCCAGGTAGTCGGAGAGGCCCAAGCTCCCCACGCCGCGGAAGCGCTCGAGCCTCTCTGAGATCGAGAAGCCGCCTCCGTCGAGGGATCCGATCACGAGCGCGTTGTCGCTCAGGGTGCGCAGCTCGGGGAAGTAGAGCGCCAACCCGGCGTAGGCCAAGATCCCCGCGCTCAAGCCCAGGATCGGGGCCCGGGACTTTCTTGGTGACCTTGGCGGACGACGAGGGCCTTTGTCGTGGCCCGGGGCGAGCTAGAACCAGCGCTTCTTGGAGGACTCCGCCGAGCTGGCCTTGGGCGACGCTTGGCCGCCGAGCTCCTTCTTGATCGCGGCTTGGAGGAGGGCCGGCTTGAAGCCCCAGGGCCCTCGCCCTCCTCGATAGACGACCCTGCCGTCTTTGCCAATCAGGAAGAGTCGATCGGGCCAGCCGCGATACTTTTTCTCCGTCGTGTTGCGCATGTCGTCGATCAACAGGGGGAGGTCGATCTTGAGCTTGATCGAGCAGGTCTTGGCCACGCTCTTTCGCTCCTCGAAGGAGCGGGGCGTCAAGACTTCAGTTCGCCGGTCAGGCCAGGAGCTGTCGGCTGCGTGCGCCTCGCGGATATAGACCACGAAGAACTCGACGTCCTTCTTGTGCTTCTTGTAGAGGGCGTTGAGGGCACTCACCGAGCGCCGAAAGGGAGGTCACGTGTAGCTGCCAAAGACGAGCGCGACTGCCTTCTTGCCCTTGAAGCTCGAGAGCTTGACCTTCTTCTTGCTGGTCGAGCCGTCGGCCTGGAGCTTGAACAGATCGAAGTCTGGGGCGACCGAGCCTTCGACGGGCGCCAGGTCCTTGCGCTTGGACTGCGCCTGGGCGACTCCGCCGCTCAGGCAGGCTACGACGAGAAGGGTCACGAGGGGAATACGCATGTCTGTCTCCTTGCCCCTTTCAACGTGCGCGCGCCCCGAGTATTTGTCAGTTCTGCGTCAGTCCCTGATGACCCTTACGCAGAAAGGAGTTGTGCCGTCGTGAGCCCGGACGTCGGGGCAGGAGGGGCCCGGCAGGAACTGGCGAGACTCGCGGGTCCCGCGGGTAAGGTTGGCCTGAGACTGAGCACAAGAGAGAGTCAGCCGTGACCCACGTCGCCTTTCAGCCCGCGCGCTTTGGCGCCTTGCAGCTCCGCAATCGGATCGTGATGGCGCCCATGACCCGACGCATGGCGGGCGAGGACGGCCTCGCAACCGACGCGATCCGCGTCTACTACGCTCGCCGCGCGGAGCAAGAAGTCGGCCTGGTCATTAGCGAAGGGACTGGGGTCGACAGCCTCCACGCTCACGACACCTTGACCGTTCCGCGCTTCGAGACGCCGGCCCAGCACGAAGCCTGGCGAGCCGTCGCGGACGCGGTCCACGAGGCAGGCGGCGCGTTCGCCCCTCAACTTTGGCACTGCGGACGAAACGCGGCGGATCCGATCGGACCGAGCGGGGGCCCTCTCCCACCCCGCCATGGATACGAGCGGGCTCCGGTCCGCGCCATGGAGGCCGACGACTTCACCCAGGTCCTCGAGGCCTATCGTTGCGCGGCGAGCGCGGCCTGCGCGATCGGCTGCGACGCGCTCGAGATCCACGGCGCGCACGGCTACCTCCTCGACTCTTTCCTTGGCCCAAACAATCAGCGGAGCGACGACTACGGCGGCAGCCCCGAGGCCCGCATGCGCTTTCCGCTCGAGGTCGTGCGCACGGTCCGCGCCGCGGTCGAGGCCGAGTTCCCTGTGATCTATCGCTTCAGTCAGTGGACGTTGAGCGACTACGGGGAGCAGAAGTGGACGACGCCCGACGAGCTTGGCCAGTGGGTCACCGCGCTCAAGGACGCGGGCGTCGACCTGCTCCACGTCAGCACTCGCGACGCCCTGGACCCGGGCTTCGCCGGAAGCGAGAAGACGCTCGCCGGCTGGTCTCGCGAGCTCTCCGGGCTCCCCGTGATCGCGGTCGGCAAAGTCTCGGTCACGCTCAGCATGGACCAGGCCTACGGCGAGGAGCGCGACTTCGTGACCGACCCCGCCGGCTCCCTGGCCCTGATCGAGTCGGGCGAGGCAGACCTGGTCGCCGTCGGGCGGGCGCTGATCGCGAACCCCGATTGGGTCCGAGTCGTGCGCGAGGGAGGCTGGCGCGACCTCAAGGCCTTCGACGCCTCGATCCTGGCCGACCTGCACTGACTCTTGGCCCCGGCGCGGCGCTCTCCCCCCTTCCCAAGAAGGACTGGGGGGAGGCCCGTTCGCACGCACGTGACCCGAAGCTCGCGACTTGTCACACGCGCGAGACACCACGCATCGAGGGGTCAGCTTGCACGTGGTGCGCGCCTTGCTCCCGAGAGAGGAGGAGGTCCCATGTTCAAGAAAGTGCTGATCCCTCTCGATGGCTCCGAGCTCTCGGAATCGCTGTTGGAGCCCCTCAAGCGGCTCTTGGGTGACATTGAAGACGCCAGCGTGCTCCTGCTCCACGTCACTCCCCTGGGTCCGAGCGGAGAGGGGGCGACTCCGGTTCCGGCCGAGAACGAGGCCTTGACTCGGGTCGCGGCTCGGCTCGCCGATTGGCCCCTGGCCTCAGAGACTCACGAAGTGCTGGGGGACCCCGCGAGCGCGATCCTAGAGACGGTCGAGCGCCTCAAGCCAGATCTGATCGCGATGGCGACGCACGGGCGAACCGGGCTCGAGCGGCTCGTCCGCGGGAGCGTCGCCGAGCGGGTCCTCCGCCGGGTCAGCGTGCCGCTCCTGTTGGTGAATCCTGGCTCCAAGGCGCGCCGGGAGGACATTGCCTTTCGGCGGATTCTGGTCCCGCTCGACGGCTCGCCGCTCGCCGACGGGGTTCTGCCCTACGTGATCACGATCGCGCGGAGCGTGGGCGCGGAGGTGACCCTCCTCCGGGTCGAGCCGATCGAGCCCTACATGGCCGACCCCCTCTCCGGTGTGCCATTCGTCGAGCCGACCTACTGGAACCCACAGTCGGTGAAGGAGACGCTCGCTCCACAGCTCGATCGACTTCTCGACGCGGGAATCGACGCCGAGATCGAGGCCCGGATCGGGGACGCGGCGGGGGAAATCACGGCCCTCGCGAAGGACTACGACCTCGTGGCGTTCTCCAGCCACGGCCGGGGCGGGGTCTCGCGCTGGTGGTTCGGCTCGGTCGCCGAGCAGGTCCTGCGGGTCGTCGAGCGCCCGATCTTCATGGTCCGCGGAGAAGTCTGAGCCGAGGTCAAACGCTTGCGAACTGGCGCTGAACCAAGCGACGGTAGAGGCCCTCGGCCTCGACCAACTCGTCGTGGGGTCCCTCCTGAACCACGCGCCCTCCGTCGAGGACGACGACTCGATCGGCGCCGCGAACCGTCGAGAGGCGGTGCGCGATCACGAGCGTCGTCCGCCCCTCTTGGAGTCGGTCGAGGGCTTCTTGGACCAAGTGCTCGCTCTCAGCGTCTAGGTGCGCTCGTGGCTTCGTCGAGGATCAGGAGGCGTGGGTTCTTGAGGAGCGCCCGCGCGATCGCGACGCGTTGCTTCTGGCCCCCAGACAGGCGGACGCCGCGCTCGCCGACGAGGGTCTCGTAGCGCTCAGGGAGCTGGCTGACGAACTCGTGCACGTTGGCGGCCTGGGCCGCGGCCACGATCTCCTCGTGAGTCGCCTCGTCCTTGCCGTAGGCAATGTTCTTTTCGATCGAAGTCGCGAACAGGATCGGCTCTTGGGCGACGACTCCGACTTGGCGACGGAGCCAGTCGGGGTCGAGGTCGGGGTAGGCGTGATCGTCGAGGGTGATTCGGCCCTGCTCGACGTCGTAGAAGCGGGTGTAGGGACGCCTAAGGAAGAGAGCGTGTCTCTCTGGGACAGACGTCGGGCGGGGGTAAACCCCGCACCCTACAGATAGCGCCAAATCGGCCTGCCATGGCCACCTTCGGGCGGCTCGCAGCACACTCTGGTAGGGGCGGGGTTTA
>JAESQQ010000162.1 GCA_016765095.1 Planctomycetota bacterium
AGACGCAGACGCAGACGCAGCCGCAGACGACGCAGACGCAGCGGACGCCGACGCCGACGCAGACGCCGCCGACGCAGACGCCGCAGCCCTAGCCGCCGCAGACGCCGAAGACGTAGACGACGCTGCGGCTGCGGCGGCCGTGACTCAGCGCACTCCTCAGATGGAGGCACCCGCCTCGGACTCACCCTCAGCAGACACGTCGCAAGACGACGCGTCTCCTGCAGAGACTGTGGACCCGAGCCTTCCCCCTGAGCGCCCTCCGGCGGATCTCCTCCCCGCGGGTGGGCTGGCTGGAATCCCCTGGCTCCACCTGGCAGCCGTCGCGATCGCTCCGGCCCTGGCGGTGATCGTCCTCCTGAGCGGCGGGATCGAGGCGGCCCAGGAGCGGTTCGGCGGCGGCGATCCCTTCGAGCCAAACGACACCTTCGCTGAGGCCCACTTTATTGGCGGAGGCAAGCACACCGGGATCTCGCTCCTTCGTGACGACATCGACTGGTTTCGAATCAAGGTCGACGCCGGGCGCGGGCTCTCCGTTCGCTACGAGAACATCCCCGACGACTCAGGCGTGTCCTTGCACGGCCCGTCTGGGGCCCGGCTCGAGCACGTCGGCGAGAGTCTCGGCGAGCTGACTTACGTGCCTACCGACGGAAAAAGCGAAGAGGTGTTCCTCGTCCTGTCTGGTTCGTCGCGAGAGCTCGTCACGATCGAGATTCGCCAGATCGACCCTCGTCAACGCTTCGAGGAGAACGACACCCCGCCCCAGGCCGCAAACATAGAGCCTGGAGCGATCTCCTCCCTGACCTGCGACGGGAGCGACTGGTTCCGGACGATCGTGCCTGCCTACCGATCGCTCAACGTGAGCGTCGCGGGCGGGTTGGGGGTCCGGCTCTTGGAGACCGCAGACGCCGCCGGTCAAGCCAAGGCTGCCCTTGGGCTGCCGGCCAAGGCCTCAGTCTCCGGGCACCAACTCCCTCGTCATGTCCTGATTCAGGTCGCGGGTCGCGGTGACTACACCCTCGATCTCCAACTCGGCGTGGTGGAGCGCGAGCGCGCTCGTCGAAACGGCGACGAGCTCGAGACCTACAACACGACCCTCGAGCCCAACGACCGGCGCGAGGAAGCGGTGGAGTTGACGCCGGGTCACTACCCCAAGCTGAGCTGCAATCGGAAGGACTACTACTTCGTCAACATTCCCGCGGGGCACACCCTGACGCTCGAGTGGCGCGGCTCACCCTCGATCGACTTTCCCACCCTTCGCTCGAGAATTTTCGGGAGCGACCTAGACTCGTCTGGGGGGCAAGTCCCGCTCAAGCGACGCGTGGTCTACGCCCGCCGGAAGCTGAAGCTCTCGGTCCTCGCCAGCGGGCGTGGCGACTATCCGCTGACCTGCAAGATCACCCCCGGGCTCCCTGGCCGGGAGCTTCGACCCGGGAGCTACCCTCAGATCGCGAGCCAGGGCCAGGACTTGTTCCGAATCGTGGGCGACGCTGGAGACAAGCTCGACCTCGACTTCGACGTCGGACCTTCGGATCGCTACGGTCGCCAAGTGGAGTGTCGGCTCCTTCGCGTCTCGCTGGATCCCAAGCAACCTCGAGCCACCAGACGGAGGGGAGGTCGGACCGAGTACATCTCGGGAATCGAGACGGTCACGCAGCGGTTCTTCGTGCGAGAGCTGTTGTTCATTCGCGTCCGTGGCGCGCGCCGGCCTTACGACCTCAACGTCTCCATGACCAAGAACGCGGCCAAGAAGGGCCTCGGGACCTTCCGTCCACGCACGTTCGAGGTCGTGGGCCCGGGGACCTACGTCGGGCGCAACGTTGAGCGCGGGGTCTATGGAATCGACCTCGCCGCCAACGACGAGCTGGAGGCGAGCGTCGTGTTCAGCAGCCAGCAAGGCGACCTCGACCTAGAGCTGCTCGACACCCACGGCGAGTTGCTCATGGACTCCACGGGCGAGACCGACGAAGAGAGGGTCTCAGCCAAGGTCCGAGCCGATCAACGGGTCTACCTCTTCGTGCGAGACCTGAGCGGCGTCGAGACGACCTACGACCTAGAGATCAAGATCAACGGGAAGGCCGTTCCGCGCGGGGACCTGACTCCGATCACCAAGGGGATCCACCGCGGGCTGGTGTGCGACCGAGAGACGCTGCTGCCGATAAGTGTCAAGAAGGGACAACGCGTCCGGGCCAAGATCAGCTTCGACGACGAGAAGGGCGAGCTCGACTTGGGGATCCTTGAGGCCGACGGCCGTGAGCAGGACTACCAGCCCCAGCTAGGGCCAAGCGAGGAACTCGAATACGACGTGGAGCGAGACGGCACGATCTACTTGCGCGTCAGCGGCGAGGGGAAGCGCTTCGACCTCGAGCTGGCGATTCAGGACCCGTGACCCACCTCTACGCGGACCCCGTGTTCGAGGAGCACCAGACGCCGCCAGGGCACCCAGAGTGCCCTGCTCGCGCGCGCACGGTCCTAAAAGCGCTGAGCACCTGCGAGGCGATCAGCGCTTCCCACCCGGGGATTCGCCCGAGTGAGGAGACTTCGAGCGCGCTTCGGCTCGTCCACGACCCCGACTACGTGGCCTCGATCGAGGAGGCCGCCGCAGCGGGGGGGCGCTCCTTGGACTCCGACACCCACGTCTCAGCGCGCAGCTACGAGGTCGCCTGCCGCGCGACAGCGACGCTGCTCGGGGCGACGGCCGCGGCGCTCGCGGCCCCTTCTGAGAGTTCGGCTCGCCAGGCCTTCGTCGTCGTGCGCCCCCCCGGCCACCACGCACGCCCCGCGCGTGGAATGGGCTTCTGCCTGTTCAATCACGTCGCGGTCGCGGCCGCGGTTGCCCGCCAGGGCGGCCTCGAGCGGGTGACCGTCCTCGACTTCGACGTCCACCACGGCAACGGGACTCAGGAAATGTTCTGGCGCGAAGGTGGCGTCCAGTATGTTTCGCTCCACGGCCGTGGCTATTACCCGGGCACGGGCGCCGCAGACGAGACCGGGGAGGCCGACGGGCTCGGTCGGACGATCAACGTGCCCTTGCCCAGCGAGACCGCGCCCGGCGAATACCAGGCTGCGTTTGCTTCGGCGCTTGATCGAGTCGTGTCCTTCGAGCCCGAGCTGATCTTGGTCTCGGCGGGCTTCGACGCTTATGTCGAGGACCCCGTCGGGGGGCTCGGCCTCGCGGCCGAGGACTTCCACTGGATCGGCTGCGAACTTCGCGCCGCAGCCGACGCGGCCTGCGGGGGGCGGTTGGTCTCGGTCCTTGAGGGGGGCTACGACCTCGAGGCCCTGGGCGGGCTCGCCCAGGCCTACGTCGAGGGCCAGGCGTCGTCGAAGTGAGCGAGGGGAGCCTCGAGCTCGAGGGCCACTCGCTCTGGATCGCCCCCGGCTGGGAACAGGCCGTCAGCGCTGAGCTGGCCCCCTTCTTTCGCGCCCCCGAGGAGGCGCCGGGGGCCGAGGTCGTCAAACAGAACCGCGTCCGAACGGTCGTCCGGCTCTCGACGTCCGCGGGCGACGTCTATTGGAAACGGTTCCGCGTCGTCAAGGCCTTCGATCGGTTCCTGCACGCCTTCAAACCCTCGGCGGCTCGCCGAGAGTGGCGTGGGCTGCGATCGCTCGCCGCCGTAGGGCTCCGGGTCCCGACGCCGATCCTGTTCGGCGAGGAGCGGGTCGGCGGGACGCTGGTCGGGAGCGTGCTCGCGACCGTGGCGGTCCCTGACTCCCGCGAGTTGACGCGAGTCACCGACGAGCTGCGCGCTGCGGGCGACGAGGTGCTCCGACCTCAGGTCTTGGCGCGGTTGGCGAGCCTGCTCCGCGCGCTGTTCGAGGCGGGCGGGGATCACCCCGACATTCACCTCGGGAACTTCCTCGTCTGCCCGGCGGGCGACGACCCCCTCGGTGCGCTCGTCGCGCTCGACCTCCACTCGCTGCGGATCCGGAGCGGGCCCCTCTCTGCGAGCCGCCGCCGCCTGCGGCTCAAGAAGTTGGCTCACAGCTTGGGGGTCTGCAACCCCGACGTGCGCGCGGAGGCTCGCCGGGAGCTGAAGTGGTTCTGCGAGGCCTACGTCAAGCTCGATCCGGAGCAAGGGACAGCGGCCGCGCTGGTCGACTCGCTCCAAGACGGCGCGGATCGCCTCGAGGCGCGCAGGCTCAAGAGCCGGGATCGCCGCTGCTTGGTCGATTCGACCGGGTTCGCTGTCGAGCGGGAGGCCGATCGGGTGATCTACCGCCGGCGTGAAGTGAGCACTGCCTCTCTCCTGGCCGCGATCGAGGCCGAGCCTGAGGCGGAGATCCACGCCCACCCCCGCGGTCGTTCGCGCTTGGTCCGAGTCGCGCGTCCGCCAGATTTCCCAGGCGAAGGACCGCTGATCGTCAAGCACTACCGCTACCCCAAGCTGCGCAAGCGACTGGCCGCCGTGGCGGGGCCCCTCGCGCTGCGTGCTTGGCGGGCGGCGCGCGCCTGCGAGGTTCGCCATGCGCCGATCCCCGTTCACTACGGGCTCGTCCTCGAGGGGCGAACGTGGCCCCGGGGGGCGGCCCTGGTCCTCGATCTCCTCGCGGACGTGACCATGATCCACCTCCTCCTCAAGGAGGACGGGATCCCGTCTCCCGCCTCGCGGCGCGCCTTAGCGCGGGCGGTGGGGGACGTCATGGGCCGGTTCCATGCCTCTGGATTGATCCACAACGACCTCGCGGTCCAGAACATTCTTGTGCGACCGACCGAGAGCGAGGGCTGGGACGTGTGGGTGATCGACCTCGACGAGGTCCGGGCAGGAATCATGGACCGCAAGGGCAAGCTGCGGGCCCTGATTCACCTCGCCGATCTCCCCGAGCAGGCGACGCGCAGCGACCGATTGCGCTTCTTTCGGGCCTACTTGGAGGCCGGCGGGACGGGGGTCCTCGCGGACGAACTCCAGGCTTGGGGTGAGCGCGGTCTGGGGGAGCGCGTCGGGGCTGGACTCGCCTAGCGGGCGGCGGCCAAGGCCAAGCGCATGGCGCGCCGCGACCACGCCCGGCCGGAGCCGATCGACCTCGAGACCCTCAAAGGCGCCGACGCCGTCGCCGATTCAGGGGAGGGGTCGTGAGGAGCGACCTCAGGCGACTTGAACCCAAGACGCGGAGCGATCCGAATGCGGGGTGAAGCAGAGCTGGTCGAGGCTTGCTTGGCGGGCGCTCGAGCCGGCGGCGCCGACACCGAGAGCCTGGTCCTAGGACCCGGCGACGACGCCGCGATCCTCCGTCCGCCGCCTGGGCACGACTTGGCCTGGAGCAGCGACGAGCAGGTCGAAGACGTCCACTTCCGACGTCTTTGGGGCGAGGCTCTGGGCTACTCCGCGCTGGGGAGCAAGGCTGCCGGCGCGAGCCTCTCGGACCTCGCCGCCATGGGCGCCCGCCCGCTGGGGGCGCTGTTCTCGCTTCGCCTCCCGGCGGACCTCGTCGAGCATGCCGAGGCGCTCGGGCGCGGCGTCGGCGCGCAGTTGGCTGCTGTCGGCTGCCCCCTGGCCGGCGGCAATCTGGCGCGTGCCGAGCGTCTTGGGCTCACGATCGACGTGCTGGGGGCCCTGCCGGAGGGCCGCAGCCTTCGCCGCAGCACGGCTCAGCCAGGAGACGCGCTCTACGTGAGCGGCTCGCTTGGTTGGGCGGCGCTTGGGCTGGCTTGGCTGGAGGCTCGCAAGGACCCAGGAGACCCCGACGCGGCCCGCGCGGTCGAAGCGATCTGTCGACCTCGGCCACGGATCGAGCTCGGGCAGCGTCTGTTGGAGCTCTCGCGCGTGGCCTGCCTCGACCTCTCCGACGGGTTGGCCCGCGACTCGTGTCGCCTGGCGAGCGCGAGCGGCGTCCGGCTCGAGTTCGAGAGCGCCCTGATTCCGGGCCCCGCCGAGGGGCTCCTCCCGGGTCTCGATCCGGCCGAGTTGGCCTGGGGCGGAGGCGAGGACTACGAGCTCTTGATCGCGGGACCCGCGAGCGAACTCGAGGGCATGGAGGGCTTGATCCGGGTCGGGGTCGTCGTCTGTGGCGAGGGCGTGCTCCGAGACGGTCAGCTCACTTCGGGGGGTGGACACGACCACTTCCCGACTGGCGCGAGCTAATCCTCAGGAGACGAGGACACGACGGCTCCGCAGCAGGTAGCCGAACCCGCCCAGCGGCAGGGCGAGGAGGAGCGCGAAGGCGAAGGTCCCCATGCTTGGGAGTCGCTCACGGGGCGCGTCCCAGAGTACCAGCAGGAGGAGGACGGCGGCCACGGCCCAGACCGCAGCTCCGGTCCAAAGGCTCGTGATCAGCTCCTCGGGGCGGGGGTCGTGGGCTTGTTGCGCCTGCGCTCGCCGCTCGCGCCAGCCCTGCCGGGTAAGGTTTGGTTTTCGAAACTTCGAGGGCGGTGGACTGCTTTGGTGGCGGCGGCGGCGACGGCGCGGGGCGGCGTCTTCCCGGGCGGCTCTGCGCATGGCGCGATCTAGGCTGGCGAACATGCAAGGCTCTGCGCAAAGCTCGCTCCGCCCCCGCAGTGGCCTGGGACGCACAAGTGCTGCCCAGGGCTTGCGCCCAGAGCAAGCAGAGGGGCAGGAGCGTTTCGGGGGTGCCGCCGGGGTTATCAGTCAAACGCAGCACGGCCGACCCTCGCGAGAGGATCGGCCGCTGAGCCAGCGCTAACTGGTTGCTACTTACTTGGCGACTGAAGCCGCTTCGGGGTCGAGGCTGAGCACCGACGTGGAGGAGATCGTGCCGTCCTTGCCGCTCGCGGTGGAGATTCCGCCGCCGAGGACGCGCAACGAGCCGAGGATCTTGGCCAGCTTGGCCTTGTTCTCTGCTGCGTGGGTCTTGCGCCACTCCTTCTTCTTCTTGCGGAGTTCGCCTTGCTCCTCCGACCAAGCCTGTTGCTCCTTCTGCCAGGCTTCCTCGGCCTTCTGTTGAGCCTTCATTCGTGCTTCGCCGTCTTCCCCCGGGTCTCCCTTGTGCGTGTCGGGATACTCTGGCATGGGTGATCCGTTGAGTTCAGGCGGCGTCGGGGCCGCCTCCATGACGATCAATTCGCCGTTGGCGAGGATCTGGTCGATCAGGCCGCCGACGTGGAAGTAGCCCATCACCGAGCCACCGCTGACGCCGAGGCGCTTGCGCATGCGCGTGAAGCGCGGCGCGCTGGCTAGGCTACCTGCCTTGCCGCTCAGGAGCTCGCCGAGGGCGTGCTCTGAACTCGCAATGTAGAGGACGCCGTCGTTGAAGCTAAAGCAGGGCGAGATCCCCGCGCCTGCCGGCCCGCTCATCTTGCGCTTGAGCTTCTTGTCCTCGGGGACCAGTCGGTAGGCGGGCTTTCCGCCGATCGTGGCCTTGGCGAGTGAGACCAGCGGGGTGCCGCCAAGCTTCATGCCCTTGGGAGCCTCGCCGAGGGAGACGTCGTACGCGACGACGTGCTCGGGGAGTTTGGAGGTATCGGTCAGGGGGATCGCCTTGTAGGAGTGGACCACGTTGCCCTCGTGGGTGATCGCGTAGTGGATTCCGACGCCGTTGAGCGGCGTCGCGACCGCTATCCAGCTGTTCTCGGGGTCCTTGGTCGAGCGCTTGACCTTGAACCGGTAGCCAAACTGGTTGCCTGTAAGCCCCCAGTCGACCAGGTCGTATTGGGCCAGCTCCGAGACGCTCTTGGCGTAGTCGAGCTTGTCGTTTTGATCCTTGTCGCCCTCGCGGAACAGCATCTGCGCCATGAAGAGGGACCTCAGCGAGGCCGAGACGCCGTGGCGACCGGCCTTACCCTGCGCTTCGCCGATCTTGACCAGCAGGACTTCGATCAGCCTGATCACGTTCGGCTCGAGGTCCTTGCCGGTGTAGGTCATGAAGGCCGTCAGGGCCGGGACCGCCACCATGCGGGCCTTGGCCTCGGGCGGCGCGTCCTTGGGTACGAGGACGGGCTGGGTCGAGAGGCCGATTCCGAAGGTCTTGCCGAAGTGGGGCAAGAGCTGGGTCTCGGGGTCGAGGCTCTTGAGGTCGTCGCCGAGGACTTTCTCCTTGCCGTCCGCGAGCATTTTGGCGCCGTCCTTGCCGATCGCGCTCATCAGACCCTTCCAGGTTCGCTGGGGGTCATATGAGATCGCGCCGCCCAGGAAAGTCGCGGCCGGGAGGTGCCCCAGGGTCGCGTCGTCGAGCGTCGCCCCGGCGGGGTAGATCCCCTTCAGGTAGCCCTTGATCCTGTCGCTGAAGCCACCTTGGATCACGTGGAAGCTCATGGCCGTCCAGTCGTCCTTGACGTCGATCGCGAACAGGGTCTCGCTCTGCTGCGCTTCCTCGACCAGCTTCATGAGGTCGTCCGGGGTCGGGCCGGCCACGACGTTCCTGCTCGTGTCGACAGGCGTTCCGCCTTGCGGTTCGCAGGTCTTGGGATCGAGGGCAAAGGGCTTGCCGGCCTGGAACACAACACCCTGGTGGTTGGTTGCGAAGTAGGCGCCCGTCCCGGGCTTGGCTGGACTCGCGGTCGCCATCCAGAGGAACTGGTGACTCCCGCTGTCCTTCTCTCCCCGACAGACCTCGAAGGTGTAGCCCTGCTTGGTGCCGCTGGCGAGGGTGGAGTCGATCAGCTTGGTCTTCCCGAGCGCAGCTAGGTTTGAAGCGTAGTCCAACTCGTTGTCCTGGTCCTTGTCGCCTTCGCGGAAGAGGGTTTGCGCGTTCATGATGGCCTTGAGCGCGCCGACCGCGGCCGCTTCGTTCCCAGCCTTGGGCACGTACGCCGCTGGACCGCGGGGGCCGCCCGGGCCGCCGAAGTCGCGGCGTCCCCGTCGCTGGGACTTCTGGACTTTCTCCATCAGCTCGACGATGTCGCCGGTGTTGTAGTAGGAGACGAACTCACAGCCTTCGGGGACCTGGGCGAGGAGCTTGGCGAGCTTGGCCTCGGCCTTTCCGCTCTGGCCGGCGGCGATCGCAGCCTCGAGGCGCTCCTTGCTCAGGGACGCGATCAGGTTGGCGCCGATCAGGGCGAAGCAGAGGTCGCCTTGAGGGCCCTTGACGGTGTAGATCTTGACGCCGGCGTGGTCGTGGATCTTGGCGTTGACCTTCTCGGCGTGAACCTCGAGGGCTCCGAGGACCACCGCGGCGACGCCGCGGAGGGCCGGCCGGAGGGTGATCGCGGCGGCGCCGTCCACGGGAAGTTGCCCCTCGGGCACCTTGCCCGGGCGGATCGCGACGTTGAGCGACCAGCGCTCACCGAGGAGCTCGGGTGCGAACAAGTCCGAGATTGCGAGGAACGAGCGGACTTCGAAGCGGGGATCCTTCTTGAGGGCCTCGCGGGCCTCTTGGTCGGCGGCCCCGACTCCCTCGAGCTTCTTGACGAGCGCTTCTGGGTCGTCGAGCTGCGCGCTGAGCCAAGTGACGGCTTCGGTCGCGGCTATGGTCTTCCAGCCCTTGCTCTCGAGGAACTGCGCGATCGGCACGTAGGGGCTCGAGCAGGAGACGAAGAGCGCGGGGTCGGCGCCGGCCATGGCGGCGGGGTTGATCGGCTTGTCGGCAACGGTGAACACGTCTTTGGCGGTGTGGCTCGAGATAAAGCGCCAGTCGTAGGTTCCGCCCGAGGTCGTCGCGAGTCCGAGGGCGAGGCCCTCGAGGGGCTTGGTCTCCTTCGCGAAGCGATCGAGCTCCTTTCCGGTCACGTTCTTCTCGAGCTCCGCTGTGTTCCGCTCGTTGTCGGGGTTGATCTTGCTGATCGCGATCAGGGCCTGGCGAACCCTAGCGCCGTCGCGCCAGAAGCCGGGGTCGACCCAAGCGAAGGCCGGGACCTTGTCTTCGCCGGCGTCGAGCGCCTCGACTGCAGACCAGCCGGGGTGCTTAGCGAGGCCTTCGGCTTCGCCCTTGGCAATGTCAATGAAGGCTGCGACCGGGGCTCGGTCGGTGGCCGCGATCAAGTAGCGGTCGACTTGGCTGTAGTAGGCGTTGTGCTTGCTGCCTTCCTTCATTGGGCGAGCAACGATCTGGTAGCCCTTGTACTCCTCGGCCTTGCCGTCCGATCCCTGGAGCAGCGCGCTGAGCTTGCCCCAGACCTCCTGCCAGTCGCCGTTGACCGCGAGGTCCGCGGCGAGGCCTTCGAGGTCCATGCGCGCCACTATGTAAGCGGCGGGGGTTCCCCCCTCCGGTGCGGTCACGCCGACCGCGACGCCTTGCCCGATAAAGCGCATGGCGGTCGCCTCGTTGAGGGGGTGCCCTAAGGCCTTGAGGTGCTTGAGCGGGCCTTCGCCCTCCTCGGCTTGCTTGGTGAGCTGCTCCCAGCCCTTGAGGATCTGCTCCTTGGTTCGGCTGCGCTCGAAGTCCGCTTGGCCTTCGAGGCGCGGAACTGAGTGAGGGCCTCTTCGAGGTTTGGGGCCTCAAGGTAGAGGACGGTGTCCTGGGGGACGTGGGCGGAGAGGGGCGGCGTCGAGCGGACCATTTGATAGACCAGCGTGGCGCCAATTCCGATGGCTCCGACGGCTAGAACGCTGCCTAGGGCGGTTGCAAGCTTCATAAATACTCCTGAGATCACGCTCGATGCGTCTCGCGGTGCATGGCGAGGGTCAGCGTGCGAGGGCCACCCTAGACAGAACCGGCCGAAGGGCCAGTACAACTTTCGAGGATCTCTGGAAGCGCCTGGTAGGCGTAGGGTTGCGGGCAGGGCTCAGCCCACGGGCCTCCCACGAACACTAGACTCGGGGCTGTGCTTCGACCCGAAGACATCCTGGCTGCCCGGTTCTTGTTCGCGCGACTCCCTCAGATTCGCGAGGCCCTGATCGAGCACGTCGACACCCTCAAGGCGCTCTCAGATCGCCCCGGTCTGTTGCCGACCCTCCAGGAGGCCGAGGTCATTACGCCTCCCCAGGCGAGCTACCTTCACGCTGCGGTCGAGGCCTACAAGCGAGAGCGAGGCATGCGGATCTACGGGCAGCGCCTCGTCGAGAGCGGGGTCCCGGTCGAGCGCCTCCAAGCGGTGGTCAACCGACTCCAGGCCGGCGGCTCAATGGCGGTCCTGGGGGCCTCGCTGACCGAGGCGGGATTGATCCCCCTCGAGACGGAGGAGCGACTCCGGGCGGCCGCCCAAGAGGTCCTCGAGGCGCAACTCCTCGAGCTGGTCGTCGAGTTCGAGGCCAACGCGAGCCGGCCGGAGGCCCGCCGAGTCAGGAGCGCGACGACGCGGAAGTTCCTCTCTCAGGCGGTTGGGCTCGGCGGCGCGGTGGATTCAGCCCTCGTCGAGGAATCCTCAGAGGGGGCCGGGCGCGCACTCGGCGACGCTGAGGCCAACGCCGAGACCCGTCGCCTCGATCCTCCCGCGCCGCCCGACCAAGTTCAGGCGCCCGTCGAGGGTCTGCGACTGCCCTCGGCGACCGGCAAGCTGCTGCGAACCAGGCTCGAGGAGAAGCTAGGCGACGTCTCTGAGTTTGAGGTTCCTTCCTGGGTCGACACTTCGGACCCGCGGCGGGGAGAGCGGGTCAAGGGCTACGAGATCCTGGCTCGGATCGGCGTCGGCGCCATGGGAATCGTCTACCTGGCTCGGGAGGAGGGACGTCCCGAGCGTCCGGTCGCGCTCAAGGTCCTCCCGCCCGAAGCTGACGACGACGCCAAAGGACGCTTCAAGCGCGAGATCCTCGCCAACAGCTTCTTCAGTCACCCGGGCGCTCTCGACATTTACGACGCGGGAGAGAGCGCTAGCGGCGAGCACTACCTGGCCATGGAGTTCTTTGACGGGAGGGACGTCGCGCTACTGCTGGCCGAAGAGACCCGCCTCGAGCCAGCTCTGGCGCTCCGAATCGCGATCCAAACCCTCGAACCTCTCCTCGCCGCCCACGAGGCCGCGCTGGTTCACCGCGACCTTAAGCCGGACAACATTCTCCTCTCCCACGATCGGAGCACCGCCCGGCTGATGGACTTCGGGTTGGCCTTGATCGGCGACCTCGGCAACTTCCAGAGCAAAGTGTTCGAGACGCGCAAGTTCGGGATCACCGGCACGCCGCACTACCTCTCCCCCGAGCAAGCGGCCGACGACGAACTGACGCCTTCCTCCGACCTCTATTCCCTGGGGGTCGTGCTCTATCAAATGCTCGCGGGCCGCTTGCCCTTCAAGGCCAAGTCGCCCAAGGGGTGGGTCATGGCCCACATGACCAAGCCTCCGCTCCCGCTGCTCGAGGCGAACCCCGAGCTGAGCGCGCTTCCAGCGAGGCTCCCCGAGCTGATCGACGGGCTGCTCCAGAAGGAGCCTGAAGACCGCCCGAGCGGCGCTGAGTTGGCTGCGGGTCTCGCGCAGGTCTTGGGCGCGATCTCCTAACGCCTCGCGCAGATCGCGCATGTCGTGGGCGAAAGGGGTCGTGACCCCAGGTCAGAACAAGAGGCGCTATATCTCTACGGGGCCTTGGCGGTCGACGGGAACGACTTCGTTTACAGCACCTGACGTTGAAAAGCCCAATCCCAGAGGCCGTCTGTCTCTCCCGGACAGGCGGGCGGGGGTAAACCCCGCACCCTACAGATCGCGAGAGGGCCGCTCCGCAAGGCACCCTATTGGACGGCTGACAACACAACACGCCTTGGTAGGGGCGGGGTTTACAGCGCCTGACGTAACAATGAACAAGTGCGCGAGAGGCCAGTGAGGCCTGGTCGGCGCGGCCTCGGGGCGGGCGGGGGTAAACCCCGCCCC
>JAESQQ010000163.1 GCA_016765095.1 Planctomycetota bacterium
CCCCTTTCGACACTCAACTCTTCCTAGTAAAGCGGAGCGCGATTCTGAGCGAGGTCGCCTTCATAGCGAATGGGAGTCGTGAGACCACCCTCGTGGGCGACCTCTCAGAATCGTGGCCTCCGGTTTAGGAGCGGCGGAGTTGGAGGACCGCGAAGGCTTCTTCGCCCTCGGGGCCGACGCTGACGTCCCACCCCTCCTCTGCCTTGATCCAGCTCAAGGTCGCGACGTAGCGGGCGTCGCGCTTGGTGAGGGCGAACTCGAACGTGTCGGCGTCGACTGCGTGCCCCACGCCCTGGCTGGAGGCGGCTTTGGTGTCGACGGACTCGACGAGGTGCAGCGAGTGGTCGCCCTCGGGGCTCGCGCGTCCGAGCGTCACGATCGCCTCGTAGGCGAAGCCCTCGCCAGGAAGGCAGTGGAGGCGGACGAAGGTCCCGCCCAGGATCGGCTCGGCGAGGACAGTCTGTTGAACCGGCATGCCACCCAGGATCCCGGCCAACTGCCAGGGGCCCAGGAGCCGCTCGAAAGCGTCGCCTGCCGACACTCTAGCGCTGACGTGGCCGAGGAGCTTCTCGATCTCGGCTGCGATCTCGGGCGGCTCAGCGAGGCGGCCGGGCCCGACGTGGCCGCACGCCAGGTGACCCGCACCCGGCTCCATGACGTGGTGCCCCAGCGCTCGAACCGTGGCCAGATTTCGCTGCACGACGGGGTTCCGCCACATGCGGACGTTCATGGCGGGGCACACCAGGAGCGGGCAGCCGAGCGCGAGGAGCGTCGTGCTGACGACGTCGTCCGCGAGCCCCGTCGCGAGCTTGGCTATGCTGTTGGCGGTCGCGGGCGCGAGGACCGCGAGCTGCGCGGCGTCGGTCAGGCGAATGTGGCGAGTCTGGCTCTCTGCGTCCCAGAGGTTGGTGAACACCGGGTTCCCGGTCACGTTCAAGAACGTGCTCGGCCCGACGAGCTGGCAGGCGGCCTCGCTCATGACGACGTGCACGTCGTGTCCCGCTTGGCTCAGCTTGCTCGCGAGATCTGCCGCCTTGTAGGCGGCTATGGACCCTGTGACCGCTAGAAGGATCGTTGCCATTGGCTAACCTTAGCAGCCCGCTTGAGCGGGCCTAGGGTCGGGTCGCGCTACTTGATCGCGTTGAGCACGAGGCCTGTGACCTTGCGGATCGCGGGGCGGGCGTCGAGGCCCCGCGATTGGTCGAAGGGGCGGACCACACGTCGCCCTCGGCTGTCGACTTGCACGATCCTCACGTAGGGGCCTCCCTCGAAGCGGACGGGCCCTAGACGCTGGCGGGTCTTGCGGCGGAGGTCTTCGAGCAGGATCCAGACCCCCTCGGCGTAGACGATCGGTGTTCGGCCGCTGCTGTCGATCCGCGAGCGGATCTCGAGGCTGACGCGATAGCGGTCTCCGCTCGTGCGCTGGATCTGCCCGCGGAGATCTCGGAACGCGCGCGTCGGCTGGAACAAGACCGCGCTCCCAAACGCTCTCCGGAGGTTGACCGCGCTGGCCTCGATCACGACCAGGTGTGGATCTCGCGGCGGCGGGGTTCGGTCGTCGGCCTTGAGGCCGCCGAGGCGACGGACAAATCCCGCCAGCTCCGGAAGCCCTTGCTCGATCAGGATCGAGCCCAGCTCGCCTGTCACCTCGCGACGAATTGCGAGGGCGGCGCGGTGGTTGGGGTCTATGAGGAGCGTTCGGCGGACGGCCTCGAGGCCGTCGAAGTAGTGCTCGCGAATCGCCTCGGGATTGCCGCCCTCGCGGTAGGCCTCGCGGCCGGCGTTGCGTCCGGCGAGGGCTTGCCTTAGGTGGCCCTGAATCGTCGCGCGGAGCGCGCGCTTGCCTTCGCGACGAGCGGCCTCCTGCTCGCGCCGATAGAGCTCGAGCAGGCCCTCGCGTGCGGCGGCGTTGCTGCCGTCGAACCCGAGCGCTTGCGTGAACGCGACCCGAGCCTCCTCGAGGCGCTTGCCCTTGAGCGCCGCCTGGGCGGACTCGAGGAGGGCTGTGACCCGCGCCAGCCGCGCCCGCTCCTTCTCGGCGTCACGAGCCGCAGCCGCTTGGCGTTCGACCCTTTGCCGCTCCTTGCCCATTTGGCGCTCGACGCCGACCAGCCCTTCTCGGGCCTCGGGGGAGCGACCGTCGAAGGCCAGGGCCTGAACAAAGGCCCGCCGCGCCGCCTCGAGGTCACCTTCGAGGAGCGCGATTCGCCCTTCCTCGACCTTGGTCGCCCAGGCCTCGCGGTTTCGGGCACGCAGGGCGTTGGCTTGCTCGGCTTCGGCCAGCTTGCCCAACTCCTCGGCGACGGCCACGAGGCCTTCGACGGCTTGGGGGTCGTTGGGGGCCAAGCGCTGGGCTCGCTCCAGGCTGCGGCGCGCCACCTCAAGGGTCGCTCGTCGTTGTCGCAGGGTCCCGTTCTTGGACGCGAGGGCTGCCTGCTGGCCCTTTTGGAGGTGGGCCGAGGCGACCAGCTTGAGCAGTCGCCCGACGCGGGGCTCGTCAGGGGCGAGCCCCGCCGCGACCGTTAGGTCTTGGGCAGCCGCGTCGAGGTCTCCCGCTGTGAAGTGGCGCTGGGCCTCGGCTAGGAAGCGTCCGACTTCCGCCTGGCCAGCGCGAGTCTCCGCCAGGCGAGCCCAGCGCTGGAGCCGATCGGAGGTGAAGTATTGGGGCCCTTCGGGTGGCTGCCCTGTCTCGGTCGGCGCCGCCCCGGCGAGGTCCCCTTCGACGACCCGCACGTCGCCCGGCCGCATGAGCGCGCTCGCAGCGAGGAACCGCTCCTTGGCGCCCCGAAAGTCACCGCTTCGGTAGAGGTTGATTCCAGACTCGGCCTGGCTGAGGACCGAGGCCTCGTAGCGGCGCTCGGTCTGGAGCCAGAGGCCGCCCCAGCCGCCGCTCAGGGACAGGATCACGACGGCTCCGACGAGGATCGCGGCGGTTCGGCGCTTGTTGCGCAGCGCCCACTTGCGCAGCGCGTAGCCGAGGGTCGCGCGACGAGCTTTGATCGGAACTCCCTCCAGGAAGCGCATGACGTCTTGGCGGAACTCAAGCGTGGACTGGTAGCGCCGGTCGGGCTCCTTCTCAAGCGCCTTGAGGCAGATCGCGTCGAGCTCCCAGGGGACGTCGGGCGCGAGCCGGCTGGGGGCCTTGGGCTCGCTGAAGTGAATGTGGTGGAGCAGCTCGGGGACCGTCCCGTGGAAGGGGGTCTCTCCGCTGACCAGCTCGTAGAGGATCGTGCCCAGCGCGTAGACGTCCGAGCGCACGTCGACGTCGTCGTTCTGCCCCGCAGCCTGCTCGGGCGGCATGTAGCGGAGCGTGCCGAGAATGTCCCCTTCGGTCGTCAAGGCGCCCCCGCCCTCCTCGCCGCTCTCGTCGAGGTTCTGCTCCTCCCCGAGGCGCTTGGCGATTCCGAAGTCCAAGATTCGGGGGACCCCGCGCTCGTCGACGATCACGTTGTCCGGCTTGAGGTCGCGGTGAATCACGCCGCGGGTGTGGGCGTGCTGGACGCCGTCGCAGATCTGGAGGAACAGGCGCAGCAGCTCTTCGCGCGGGCGTCGCTGGCGCAGGACCTTGACCAGAGACGTCCCGCGGACGTAGGCCATGCTGATAAAGGTCGTGCCTTCGTGTTCCCCCGCGTCGAGGATCGGGACAATGTTGGGGTGGTTCAGCGCGCCCGCGGCTTGGGCTTCGCGCAGGAAGCGGCGTCGATCGGACGCCTTGGCCAGCGTCCCCGCCAGGAGAACCTTGAGCGCGACGGTCCGCTTGAGCTTGAGGTGGCGAGCGCGGTGCACGACGCCCATGCCGCCGCGGCCGATCTCAGCCTCGATCTTGTAGTGGTGGAACCGCTCGCCTGGGGCGAGCCCACCGTCGCCTGTTGAGGAATACATCTCGGCCGGCTCGAACTCGGCCGAGACGAGGCGGACCATGGTTTGGGCGTGGGGGAGGAGCGGAGCGATCGCCTCGTGAACCTGTTCGAGCGTCGGTCGCTCGCTCGGCACTTTGAGCAGGAGGCGCTCGACGAGGTCGGCGAGCTCCTTCGGCACGCCCGAGACGAGGGTGTCGACCCGCTGGGGGACGACGGTCAGCTGGGCCTCGAAGATCTGGTGGGGCGTCTGGCCCGGGAAGGGCTCGAGGTCGGTCAGGAGCCGGAACGCGAGCACGCCCAGCGCGTAGAGGTCTGCCGAGGGCTCCCAGGGGGCGCCTTCCAAGACGGCGGGGTCGATCGCGACTGGGGTCCCGACGACTTTCCCCGAGAGCGTGATTCGGATCGAGTCGAACAAGTCGAGCGCGAGCCCGAAGTCGGAGAGCTTGACGTCGCCGTGGGGCGTGAGGAGGACGTTGGCGGCGGTCAAGTCGCGGTGGAGGACGCCCATTTTGTGGAGGTAGCCTAGGGCCAGGCCGCACTGCTCAACGACGCCGACCACGAGGTCGGGGGCCAGCGCACCTTGAGTCTCCATGACGGTCTCGAGGTCGGGTCCGTGGACCGCCTCGAGCGCGATCCAGGGGCGGCCGGTCGGTTCGTCGACGCCGAGATCGATCACGGCCACCACGTGGGGGTGGTTGAGCTCGCTCAAGATCGAGCCTTCGCGCTGGAAGCGCTCCATTCGCGAGGGGTCGTCGAGGGAGCCGCCGAGGAGCTTGAGCGCGACTTCTTCTCCGTCTGGGCCGACGGCGAGGTGGACGCTGCCCATGCCTCCCGCCCCGAGCAGTCGCCGGAGGCGGTAGGGGCCGACGTAGCGCCCCTTCTTGCGCGTCGGATCGGGCTGCCCGAGAGGGATCACGCCCGATTCGGAGCTGTAGCCGCCTGCCGTGAGCGGCCGCTTCTCGCAGACCGGGCAGAGGGGCTCCTCGCCGAGGGCCTTAATGAGCCCCGCCGCGAGCTCGAACTTCGCGCCGCAGGTGCAGGTCAGCGGGCAGATTGTGCCGGTCAGGATCTCCTGGAGGGCCTCCTCCTCGACCATGTAGCCCTCTTGGAGGACTTGGTGGAGCGGGCGAATTCCGCTGGCTTCGGTCCTCAGGGCGGCCACGCCAGAGGGCGCAGCGCCCCCGGGGCCCGTCGCCCAGCGGGCGAGGGCTTCGTCGAACAGCCAGAGCTGACCGTCTAGTTGGTTCAGTCGGTGAGCCTCCCCCCGGGCGCTGAGGTCTTGCTAACCTACCGGCACCCTCGCCTGCGTGCCTACTGCGCGCGAATCCGCAACAAGCCTGGTGTTTACCGGGTCGCGAGCGAGGGCAGGAGACGTGATGCGAAACCGGCTCGGAATGCGGGGTCCAACCAGGCATATCTTCGTTACCGGCGGCGTGGTTTCCTCGCTCGGCAAGGGCCTGACGGCCGCCTCGATCGGAATGCTCCTCGAGCACCGCGGCCTAACGGTCGCCATGCAGAAGATCGATCCGTACATCAACGTCGATCCGGGGACCATGTCCCCTTATCAGCACGGTGAGGTCTACGTCCTCGACGACGGGACCGAGACGGACCTCGACCTCGGCCACTACACCCGGTTCACCAACTCGGCGCTGACGCGCGACAGCAACTTCACGACCGGCCGGATCTACAACGACGTGATCGGCAAGGAGCGCCGCGGCGAGTACCTCGGCAAGACGGTCCAGGTCGTGCCGCACATTACGGACGAGATCAAGGCCAAGATCCGCTCGCTCTCTTCCCAGGCAGACGTTGTGATCAGCGAGGTCGGGGGAACGGTCGGCGATATCGAGGGCCTCCCCTTCTTGGAGGCGATCCGTCAGCTGACCTACGAAATGGGTCGCGGGAACCACCTCTGTATCCACTTGACCCTGCTCCCGTATCTCAAGGCCTCGGGCGAGCTCAAGACCAAGCCGACCCAGCACTCGGTCGGCAAGCTCCGCGAGATCGGGATTCAGCCCGACCTCCTGATCTGTCGCACGGAGCACGACGTGCCCGAGGAGATGCGTCTCAAGATCAGTCGGTTCTGCAACGTGCACGAGTCGGCGACTTTCATTGAGAAGGACGTCGACGACTCGATCTATGAGATCCCGCTCGTGCTGCGGGACCAGGGCCTCGATCGCGTGATCCTCTCCATGCTCGATATCGACTCGCGCGGCGCGGACTTCACGATTTGGGAGGAGGTCGTCTCGGCGCTCAAGAACCCTGAGGGCGAGGTCGAGGTCGCCCTCGTCGGCAAATACATTGAGCTCCAGGACGCCTACAAGTCCAAGTATGAGGCCCTGACCCACGGCGGAATCGAGAACAAGGTCCACGTCAAGGTTCGCCGGATCGCAGCCGAGGACTTCGAGACCCAGGACGCCGAGAGCCTCCTCAAGGGCGTCTCGGGCGTGCTCGTCGCGAGCGGGTTCGGCGAGCGCGGGATCGAGGGCAAGTTCCGCGCAGTGACCTGGGCGCGCGAGAACAAGGTCCCCTTCTTCGGGATCTGCCTCGGAATGCAGGTCGCCTGCGCCGAGATCGCACGGAATCTGCTCGGGCTCCCCAAGGCGAACTCGACCGAGTTCGAGGAGTCGACGCCAGACCCGGTGATCAACCTCATGGAGAGCCAGGAGGGCGTCGTCGACAAGGGCGGCACCATGCGCCTCGGCGCGTACCCCTGCGTTCTGCGCCCCGGCTCCCTCGTGCGCGACCTCTACGGCACGGGCGAGGTCAGCGAGCGCCACCGCCACCGCTACGAGTTCAACATGGACTACCGCGAGGCCTTCGAGGAGAAGGGGCTGGTCTTCTCGGGGCTCTCGCCCGACGGTCAACTGGTTGAGATCGTGGAACTCAAGGACCACCCGTTCTTCATAGGCGTCCAGTTCCACCCCGAGTTCAAGAGCAAGCCGACCTCGGCTCACCCGCTGTTCCGTGGATTTGTGGCCGCCGCGATCGAGCACCAAGAGTCCCAAGCCTCTGCTCTGATCGCCTCCTCCAAGTAGAGCGCCGCGCCCCGCTCAACCTGGTTCCCGTCTACGCTAAACGCGTGATCCGCCTTGGTTCTGCCTGCTGAAGTAGCGTCCAGATCGGCCGTCGCGCGGGCGGGGGTAAACCCCGCCCCTACGAAGCTGCTGCCCGGCCGTCCCCGAGGCTGATCGGTAGGGTGCGGGGTTTACCCCCGCCCGTCCCCGGGCGGCGCCAGCGCGGGATCCGCCCTAGACTTGCCGGGTGCGTGTCGCGGCCTATGTCTATCCCGGGTGGCACCCGATCCCCGAGCGGGACGAGAGCTTTCACCCCGGGTTCACTGAGTGGGAGCTTGTGAGAGCTTGCGAGCCGCGCTTTGGTGGCCACGCTCAGCCGAGGGTCCCGCTCCTGGGGGAATACGACGACCGCGACCCCGCCGAGGTCGCGCGCCGCGTCCAGCTCGCTCGCGATCACGGGGTCGACGCGCTGGTCTATGGGTTCTTCTGGTGCCGAGGCAAGCGGGTGTTTCAAGACGGGCTCGACCTTGGGCTGCTGGGGTCCGAGGTCGGGAGGGAGATGCCCTTTGCGCTCATGTGGGCCAACCGCATGCCGCGGCGTGTGCTCCCGGTTCGGCGGAGCGAGGCGCCCGTGATCGAAGGCACACGCCGCGTGCGGACCGATCGCGAGGACTTCGTGGCCTTGATCGCTTACGTGGCTGAGCGCTACTTCGCCCTCCCGAACTACCTCCGCGTCGCGGACAAGGTCTACTTCTCGATCTTCGACAGCACGTTCTTCGTCAACGAGCTGGGCGCCGACACGGCGCGGGCCGCGATCGAAGACGCGCGGGCCTGGCTTCGCCAAGCCGGCTACGGCGAGCTGCACTTGAACGCGATCGACCCCTCGCGGCACGTGATCGGGAGCGTGGCTGAGGTCGGCTTCGACAGCGTGACGCACTACGTGCTCCTGCCCGAGTGGCGGGGCGAGCTGACTCAGGACTACGAGGCCTGCGCGACCAAGCGTGCGGGTGAGTGGTCTGGCTACGCCGAGCGCTCGGGCTTGCCCTACTTCCCCTCGGTCGCGACGGGCTGGGACGCCTCGCCCCGCGCTGCAGACTTTGGCGTCGAGCGGCCCCGCAAGTACCCCTGGTCACCCGTCGTGGTGGGGGAGCACCCGCGACGCTTCCAGGCCGCCCTCGAGCGGGCCCTCGAGTTCAGCGCGGGCCAAGCCGACCCGCTCGTGTTCCTGGCCTCGCTCAACGAGTGGAGCGAGGGTCACTATCTCGAGCCGGACGAGCGCTTTGGCTACGGCTGGCTGGAGGCCGTCCGCGCGGCGCGAGCCACCCGAAACCACTCGGGGTAGGGCTCGACCGCCGCCCTCCAGCTCGCAGGGATTCCCTCGCGGCCGACGCCCGCCGCGAGGATCCCACCCACCATGGCGCCCAAGGTGTCAATGTCTCCGCCGTAGCTGACTGCGGTTCGCACCCCAGCTCGATAGTCGCCCAGGTGGTGGGCCGCGACTCAGAGCGCGAAGGGGACCGTGTCGGGGCAGGTCACTCGCGAGCCGTTGCCGACTTCTCCGGCGACCTCCGCCGGGTCTGCGTCGGGGCCGCACTCGTAGACGATCTCGAGGCCGGCCTGCACGTGTCCTTTAGGGACGGCCTGGAACACTGCGGCCAGGAGGTCTTGCCCCGAGATGGGATCTCGTGCGGCCGAAGAGGCATGGGCTGCCCCGAGCGCGACCGCGATCGCTCCCGCGGCGGCCTCGGGGTGTGTGTGGGTGACCTCGGCCGAGCGGCGGG
>JAESQQ010000164.1 GCA_016765095.1 Planctomycetota bacterium
CGCCCCTACCAAGGCGTGTTGTGAGCCGTCCAATAGGGTGCCTTGCGGAGGGGCCCTCTTGCGATCTGTAGGGTGCGGGGTTTACCCCCGCCCGCCTGTCCGGGAGAGACAGACGGCCTCTGGGATTAGGCTTGTCAACGTCCCGTTTAGTCGCCCGCGTCAGGCGCGACCGGCTTGGACGTCACGTCCAAGTAGGGGAGCCCGGGTGGAGCCGGCTCGGGCGCTTCGCGAACGGGACCCGAGTAGCGCGGCGTGACGTCGATCACGTCGTCGCCCATGGGGTGGTGCGTGTGTCCTTCAGGAGGCGCTCCGGGGAAGCCCGCGACTCCGCCCAACCCACCCAACCCGCCCAGGCTGACGTTGACCCGCTTTGAGGCCCAGCCGCTCAGGACCCGGGCCATGAGGCCTCGAAACGGGGGCAGGAGGAGCAGGAACCCGCAGGCGTCGGTGATCACGCCGGGCGTGATCAAGACCGCGCCCGCGAACAGGATCAGGGCCCCGTCGAAGAGGGCTCGCCCCGGTAGCTTGCCTGCCGCGAGCTGAGTCTGGATCTCGCGCAGGACCTTGGTCCCCTGCCAACGCGCGAGGCCCGAGCCGACAATGCCCGTCAGGACCACGATCCCAATCGTGGCTGGCCAGTCGATCGCTTGCCCGATCTGGAGGAGCAGCGCCAGCTCCGCGAGGGGCAGGACCACAAAGAGCAAGAACAGGACGATCAAGACCACGCCGGATCCTACTCGCCAGGTGTCCTTCCGCTCCCCGAAGTGCCACGGGGCTGGTTCCGAGGCTCACCCCAGGCGCTGCCCCCGGCGTGCCTCGTCATGGACAGCTTCAACACGCACGCCCCGCACCAGCTCCAATCTTCGTGGCGGCTCGAGGTCTTCGACGGGGACGTCGTGAGCTCAGGCGTCGACGACGGATAGTCATCACCCCGCCGATCACGACGCTCAAGTCGCCCTGAGGACGCTCCCCTAGTTCGCGCGACGCGAGCGCGCGGTCTAGGCTCGGCTCGTGCAGATCGGGCGCTACGAAATCGTCGAGGAGCTCGGGCGGGGCGGCATGGGGGCCGTCTATCGAGGCCGTGACCCAGAGACCGGACAAGAGGTGGCGATCAAGGTCCTGCTCAGGGGGCGCGGCGCCAGCCCTCACCAGCGCACCCGCTTCGATCGCGAGGCTCGAGCGCTGACGAAGGTCGAGCACCCCAACGTGGTGCGCCTGCTGGGCGTGGGCGAGGAGCGGGGCGCGCCCTTCCTGGTCATGGCTTACTGCCGGGGGGGATCGCTGGAGGAGGCGCTCAAGAGGAGCCTCCCTTCGCCCGACTTGGTGGTTTCGCTGGGGGTCCAGCTCGCGGCGGGTCTCGCGGCGGCCCACGCCCAGGGCGTGCTCCACCGCGATCTGAAACCGGAGAACGTGCTGCTCGGAGCCGACGGCTCCGCGCTCTTGACCGACTTCGGCCTAGCGAAGGACCTCAGCCGGGAGGGGGAGACTCAGGCCCTGACTCAGTCGGGGACGATTCAGGGCACCCCGGGCTTCTGGGCGCCCGAGCAGGCTCAGGGCAAGCTGGACGCGGTGGGGCCTAGGACCGACGTCTATGGGCTGGGGGCGATCCTCTACGCGGCGCTGTGCGGTCGGCCCCCGATCGTGGGGGAGAGCCTGATCGCGATCATGGCCGCGACGGTCAGCGAGCGGCCGGCGCCCCTGCGCTCGCTTCGACCGGAGGTGCCAGCGGCGCTGGAGGCAGTCGTCATGCGCTGCCTGGAGAAGGACCCGGGCGCGAGGTGGGGCAGCGTAAGCGAGCTCGGGCGGGCCCTCGCCGTGTGCCTCGAAGGGGCGGAGGGCCCAGCGAGGTCTGCCTGGGTGGTGGGGCTCGCGAGCGCGGGAATCGTGGGAGTCGTCACGCTGCTCGGGGGAGCGCTGTTGCTCGCGGGGCAATGGGGGGCGACGGCTCCCGAGCCGACCCCCGGGCCGTCGGCTTCGCAGACCGCGAGTGCGTCCGCAGACCTGCTCTTTGAGCGAGCCTTGGCTGATCGGCGAGCCAAGCGCTTTCGAGAGTCTGCGGCCCTGTATCGCCGGGCCGCCAACCTGGGGCACTCGGGGGCCATGCACAACCTGGGGGTCATGCTGGAGAAGGGTCTGGGGGTGGCGAAGGACGAAGCGGAGGCCGTGAAGTGGTATCGCCGCGCCGCAGAGAAGGGCCACCGGCAGGCCATGTACGTCGTGGGGGTCTTGCTGGAGCAAGGCCGGGGCGTCGTGGACCAGGACGACGGGCAGGCTGTGAAGTGGTTTCGCCGCGCCGCAGAGAAGGGCCACCCGCGGGCCATGGACAACCTGGGCGTCCTGTTGGCGAAAGGTCGGGGCGTGACCCCGGACGAGGCGCAGGCTGCGGAGTGGTTTCGCCGCGCCGCAGAGAGAGGCGACACGAGCGCCATGAGCAACCTGGGGGTCCTGCTGGAGAAAGGCCAGGGGGTGACCCAGGACGAAGCGGAGGCCGTGAAGTGGTATCGCCGCGCCGCAGAGAAAGGAGAGGCGAAGGCCATGTTCTCCCTGGGGGTCATGTTGGATTACGGTCGGGGCGTGGGCCTGGACGAGGCTCAGGCGACGAAGTGGTATCGCCGCGCCGCAGAGAAGGGCGACTCGCAGGCCATGTTCAGTCTTGGACTGGCCCTCGGAAGCGGTCGGGGCGTGGACCAGGACGAGGCGCAGGCCGTGGAGTGGTATCGCCGCGCCGCAGAGAAGGGCAAACCCGAGGCCATGTTCAACCTGGGCGTCGCGTTCATGAGGGGTGAGGGCGTGGGCCAGGACGAGGCGCAAGCTGTGAAGTGGTATCGCCGCGCCGCCGAGGAGGGGGAAGTGAGCGCCACGTTTGCCCTCGGGCTCATGCTTGAGTCCGGTCGGGGCGTGGCCCAAGACGAGGCTGAGGCGGCAAAGTGGTATCGCCGCGCTGCCGAGAAAGGCGACGCAAGCGCGATGCACAACTTGGGGGCGCTGTTGGTGAGCGGACGGGGCGTGACTCTGGACTTGCCGCAGGGCGTGGAGTGGTATCGCCGCGCCGCCGAGAAGAGCTACCCGCCGGCCATGTTCAACCTGGCGATCATGCTTGAGAGGGGTCGGGGGGTCGGCCAGGACAAGGCGCAGGCTGTGCAGTGGTATCAGCGCGCCGCCCGCGGCCAGGACGCAAACATTCGAGCCTCAGCCCAGGCCGCGCTCGATCGGCTGGGACGCTCGCGACGCCTCCCGCGCTAGCGCTCGCTTTTCCTCGCGCAGGGGACGGGAGGCAGAAGAAGCACGGAACCCGGAACCCGTCCCAGGGTGGGTCGCAACCAACACGCTAGGAGCACCGCGAAAGGCCTTGCCCTGGCAAATCGCCCCCTCGGTGCTCTCGCTCCTTCCGCTGGGCGTACACGAAACCGCCTCGCTGGGCTCAGGGCTCAGCGAGGTCGAATGTGCGGGCTTGTGGAGGAGGGAGCCTGCCCGCTGCGGCTCAGGCCGTGAGCGGGGGTGGCTGCGCGCGAGCGAAGGCCGCAGGGAACCTCTAGAGTCTCCTCGCTGACGGGCTCAGGGAATCCAACCCTCCCAGCTAGCGTTGGGCTCGGAACAAGGTGTACGCATGAATCGCAGACTAGGCCTCCTGATCGTCGTCGTCACCCTCGCATTGGGCTGCAAGGGCGGCGAGGAGAACGTCCCGGCACCCAAGAGCAAGTCGCCGTCGGCAAAGCCCAAGGCCCCCGCGCCCAAGGCTCCCGTCGCCAAGACCCCAACCGCAAGCGATCCGGGCACCAAGCTCCCCTCCCAATCGACCTCGACGACCGCGACGTCCGACTCGCTGCACGCGCCCTTCTCAGCCCTTCTCCAGCGATACGTCAACAGCCGAAACGAAGTCGACTACGCGGGCTGGAAAGCCAACGACGAGCAAGCCCTCAAGAAGTATGTCGCCGCCCTGGCGGCCGTCGACCCCGCTGGCCTGGGGAACCAGGCAGAGCGAATGGCGTATTGGATCAACGCCTACAACGCGGTCACGCTCAAAGCCATGCTCGAGTTTCACCCGATTCAGTCGATCAAGGACAAGGTCTCGGAGAGCTTCAACGTGTGGGACGACTACGGGTTTGGCCCGAAGAAGCTGTCCCTCAACACGATCGAACACAAACTGCTGCGCCCCATGGGCGACCCGAGGATTCACGCCGCAGTCAACTGTGCGTCGACAGGCTGCCCGCCGCTGCGGGCTGAGGCCTATCTAGCCAGCACGCTCGACGCCCAGTTGACCGACAACACCCGCACGTGGCTCAGAGACACGACTCGCGGGGTTCGCCTCAGCGGCGTCACGGTCGCGGTCTCCAAAATCTTCGAGTGGTATGGCGCCGACTTCGGCGCGGACCACCAGGCCCGACTGAACTGGATCGCGGGCTACGTAGGCCCAAGCCTCGCTCGCAAGCTCCGCTCCGGCGGGCTCCGCTTCGAGACCCTCGACTACGGCTGGGCCCTCAACAAGCAGTAGCCCAGCACTCCCTAGACCAGCAGCTCCAACTTGCCCAGGAGGAAGGAGCGCGCCACGACCCAGCGGTGGACCTCGTCCGGCCCGTCCGCAATCCGGGCTGCCCGAGCGAAGCGATACCAGCGCGCGAAGGGCATGTCCTCGCTGTAACCGAGCCCGCCGTGCATTTGAATCGCGTCGTCGAGGACTTGGCAGAGCGCGCGGGCGACGTGCTCCTTGGTCATGGAGGAATACACCCGGCCTTCAGCCTCTGAGCCCTGCTCGAGGAGCCAAGCGCAGTGGAGCGTCATGAGGTTCCCGGCGTGAATCGCGAGCGCGTTGCGGTGGATCATGTCCTGGACGCGCTCGTGCTTCGCGAGCACTGCCCCGAAGCTCTTGCGCGTCGAGACATACTCCCGACAGAGGTTGAGCGCCCGATCCGCCAACCCGAGCCAGCGCATGCAGTGGGTCAGGCGGGCTGGGACCAAGCGACGCTGCGCGAGCTTGAACCCCTGCCCGACGCCGCCTATGACCGATTCCGGTCCGAGGCGCACCCCGTGAAAGCGCAGCTCCGCCTCGCGGTGAGTCAAGAGCGGCTCCGCCATGGTCGGGATCTCCCGGACCAGCTCGACGCCTTCTGCGTCTCGCGGGACGAGGAACAGCGTCGCGCCCTCGTGAGGATCGTCCGAAGTCCGCGCCATGACGACCAGGAACGCCGCCGCCCCTCCGCCTGTCGCATACCACTTGTGTCCGTCAAGGACCCAGCCCTCGCCCTCGCCGGTGGCCTTCGTGAGCAGGTTGCGGGGGTCGGCGCCTGCCCCGGGCGCCGGCTCGGTCATGCAGAACGCGCTCGTGATCTCCCCCGCGCAGAGCGGACGCAGGTAACGCTCCTGCTGCGCCTCGTCGCCCGCGTTGAGGAGGAGGTCCATGTTCCCCTGGTCCGGCGCGTCGCAGTTGAACGCGATCGCGCCGACCTGGGAGCGCCCCATTTCGCGAAAGAGCGCGCACATGCCCATGACCCCCAGCCCCCG
>JAESQQ010000001.1 GCA_016765095.1 Planctomycetota bacterium
CGCGCCCGGCTTGGAAGTGTCTTCGGGAGACTTGCTCACGCAGGCCGGCTCACGTGGGACTGCTCACTTGACGGGGACCAGCTCGACATAGCGAGCGTCCTTGTAGAACACGACTCGCCGCAGGACGCGGACCAAAGCCGGGTCTAGCTTTCCGGTCTTGTCGTCGACGGTCAGCTTGCGGGCGATTCGCTGGAGCGTCGGGGCGAAGGCCCGCGAGAGGGCCCGGAGGCGCTCGCGGTGAGCCGGCTGGGCGAGGAGCCGCTCGAACAAGTCGCGGGCGTGAAAGGGGCGCAGGAGGGCGTCCTCCAAGATCCCGCGGGCCAGCTTGCGGAACTCGGGGTCCTTGGCGAGGCGCTTGGTCGCCTTGCTCATTTCCTTGCGGACCGCGGGGTTGCGCCCGGCCTCTTCGATCAGCTCCTCGAGCGCGGTCATTAGCTCCTCCTCGTGCTTTTCGAGGATCGGGATCGCCTTGTTGTCGACGAATTCGGACCACCACTTGTCCACGCGGTCGTTGCGGGTCCCCGGGAGCACGTCCACAAACGCCCGCCAGCCAAGCGACCACATGGGTAGCTCGTCCCACAGCTCGCGGCCGATCTCACGCAGGATCGGATCGGCCTTGCTCTTGGCGCTCGGGCCGAGCTCCTTCTTGAGGACCGGCACGATCTCGGTCCGGACTTTCTCGCGGTGTTTGTCGAGGAGCTTCTGGATCTCTGGCTCGCGCTTGCTGAGGGCCTTGGTCAGGTTCGCTTCGAGGACCTTGGTCGCCTCGGCCACGACTTCTTCGGCCAAGGGGCGCACAAAGGCCATGAAGGTGTCTTCGTGATCTCGGAGGAAGGCTCGGATTTGGTCCTCCACGTAGCGTCGCTTGCTCTCGGGCAGGAGCGTCTCGAGGACCCAGGCCCCGTCCATGGGCGTCGCGCGCGACCGGAGCACAAATTCGTCCGGGACTTCGACTTCGGGGTCGAACGCGATCGTGACCGCGTAGGTCTCGGCGTGGGGGAGATCCCAGCTCGCCCGCGCGCTCCCTGATCCGATCGCGACCACAGCGCCGAGGCGGGTTCGGTCCGGGAGCAGGATCGGGTCCCCGATCGCGAGCGGGCCCGGGAGATCACGCTGAATGTTGGGCTGGCCCTGAGTCGTGTAGCGCCAGAGTTGCCCGAGGGGCCCCGCGAGCCGCTCCCTGCCAGCCTGAACCGAGGGCCACACTGCGAGCCCGGCCCCGATCCAGATCAGGGCCCCGACGACGATTCGGGTCCGGCGTGACGCTCGCATGCGGGGATCATACCGGCGGGTGATCGGTTGAAGAGGGAGCGCACCGCTCTCTCGCCTCGATCGGGACGTCGAGATGGCATGCTGGGCGCGTGATCCTCCTCCTCGACGTGATGGACACCCTGGTCTACGACCCCTTCCGAACTGAGGCTCCCGCCTTCTTTGGGATCTCGTTCGAGGAGGTGCTCGCGCTCAAGGACCCGCACACTTGGGTGCGCTTCGAGACGGGGGAATACGACGAGCGGACTTTCGCCGAACTCTACTTTCGAGATCGTCGGCCGGTGGACGTGGTCGGGTTCAAGGCTGCGCTCTCGTCTGGCTATCGCCTCCTAGCGGGGATCGAAGACCTGCTCAGCGAGCTCGTCGCGGCCGGAGTCACCCTGCATGCGCTGAGCAACTATTCGCCTTGGTACCAGCTGATCGAAGATCGGCTGCACCTCTCGCGCTTCGTCCCCTGGACCTTTGTGTCCTGCAAGACCGGCGTCCGCAAGCCAGACCCAGAGGCCTACCTCGGGCCGGCGCGGGCGCTTGGGGTCTCGCCTGGGGAGTGTCTGTTCGTCGACGACCGGCCGGGCAACTGCGCGGCGGCCGAGGCCGTCGGAATGCCCGCCCACACCTTCAAAGACGCGCAGACCCTCCGCCAAGACCTGCTCGCGCGAGGCCTGCTGGCCACTTAGGGACGCCGCCTTCGTCCCCTCTATCGCGTACGGCGAGCCTGGGGCAGGATCCCTCTCGCTGGGCCAGCCCCCTCGGAGGATCTGTGGACAACCGCGCCGTCGAAGCCGTCTTGAACGAGATCGCGGCCCTCCTCGAGTTGAAGGGGGCCAACACCTTCAAGGTCCGGGCTTATCAGAACGCGGCCCGGGCCGTCGGAAACCTCCAAGAGGACGTCGGGGAGCTCGTCGAGTCCGGAGAGATCAAGTCCGTCCGCGGGATCGGGAAGAGCATTCAGGAGAAGCTCAAGGAGCTCCACGAGACCGAGGAGCTCGTCTACCTCGAGGAGCTCCGGTCCGGTGTCCCGGAGGGACTCTTCGAGATCATGACGGTCCCAGGCATGGGGCCCAAGAAGACCAAGGTCGTGTGGGAGGAGCTCTCGGTCACGACGCTCGTCGACCTCGAGACGGCCTGCAAGGAGGATCAAGTCGCTGGGCTCAAGGGCTTTGGCAAGAAGAGCCAGGCCAAGATCCTGGACGGGATCGAGCACCTCGAGTTGACGCGCGGGCGACGACTTCGTTCGCAGGCGCTTCCCCAGGCTGCGCGGCTCAAGGCGCTCTTGGAGGGGGTCGCTGGGGTTGAGCGGGTCGAGGTCGCGGGCTCACTGCGGCGCGGGCGCGAGACGGTCAAGGACGTCGACCTCCTCGTGGCGAGTCTCGAGCCCGAGGCGGTCATGGAGGCGGCCCGCGACGACCCCGAGGTCGACTCGATCATTGGCTCGGGCGCGACCAAGACCAGCGTGCGGCTCAAGGACGGGCTCCAAGTCGACGTGCGGGTCGTCGAGCCGCGGAGCTTCGCCTGCGCCTTGGCCTACTTCACGGGCAGCAAGGACTTCAACGTCGCGCTGCGGGGAATGGCTCTCGATCAGGGCTACTCGCTCAACGAATACGACCTCCGTCCCCTCGACGGCTCACCGCCGCCCGAGTTCGCGACCGAGGAGGAGCTGCACAAGGCGCTCGGGCTGGCGCAATACGTGCCGCCCGAGCTGCGCGAGAACACGGGCGAGATCGCGGCTGCGATCAAGGGCGAGCTGCCCACCCTGATCGAGCCCACGGACCTCCAGGGGATCCTGCACGTGCACACCAAGTGGTCGGACGGGACGGGAACCGTCGACGAAATGGTCCGCGGCGCGGTCGAGCTTGGTTACGACTACCTGGGGATCAGCGACCACAGCGAGATCGCGGGCTACGCCAACGGGCTGAGCGTCGATCGCCTCCACCGCCAGCGCGAGGAGATCGAGGCGGCGCGGGAGGCCTACCCGCAGATCCGAATCTTCCACGGCTGCGAAGTCGACATTCTGGGCGACGGCCAGCTCGACTTGACCGACGAGTGCCTGGAGTGGCTCGACTTCGTGATCGCGAGCGTGCACATGGAGCTTCGCCAAGAGCGCTCCAAAATGACCAAGCGCCTCGTGCGGGCCATGAGCCACCCCCAGGTGCGCGTGTTCGGCCACCCCCTGGGGCGCAAGCTGCTCAAGCGAGACAGCTCGGCCTTCGATTGGGAGCCGGTCCTAGACGCCTGCGTCGAGAACTCGATCGCGGTCGAAGTCAACGGGAGCCCGCACCGCCTAGACGCGGACTGGGTCCACGTGCGCCGGATCCGGGCCCGGGGCGTCAAGCTCTGCGTGAACCCCGACGCGCACGCCCAGGCGACGCTGATCGACGCGGCTCGCTACGGCGTCTGCGAGGCCCGGCGGGGTTGGGCGAGCAAGGAGGACGTGGTGAACACGTTGGACCTGGCGGCCTTTGAGAAGGACTTCCTGCGGATCGGATAGGGGGGCTGGATCCGGCCTCTGGGGCGGGCGGGGGTAAACCCCGCCCCTACGCAAGCGTGTAGCGAGCCGCCCTCGAGCGTGTTGCGAGCCGCCACGGAGGGGCCTTTTGGAGGTCGGCTCGGGCGCCTTGCCTTGCGGGGGGC
>JAESQQ010000165.1 GCA_016765095.1 Planctomycetota bacterium
CCCCCGCCCGCGGGAGGGGGTAAACCCCGGGTAAACCCCTCCCCTACGAAAGCAATGGGGTGTACCGCAACTTGTGATGGGCAGGCTAGTCCGTCTTCCGTCGGAGGGTGATCACGTTTCCACGATCAGGCTCGTAGGTGTGGGAGAGATCGAAGAGGGCTGTCAGGAGCGGGAGGCCGAGGCCGCTCCCGTCGAGGTCTTCGAGGGGATCGTGGTTGGCGGCTTTCTCGAGGGCGGCGTCGAGGTCGAAGGGGGGGCCCTTGCTGACCACGGACAGCACGAGTTCGCCGGGGTTGGTGTCGAGGCGGATCTCGACTTCGCCTCCCTCGCCGTCGGTAGCTTGACACTCGTGCTCAACGACATTGGCGACCAACTCGGCGACGCCGAGGGCCAAGTCGTGTTGGAGGGCGGGGTCGGTTCCCAGCGCTCGGAGGGCGACTTCGAGGAGTTCGTTCAGGACTCGAATCGAGCCCATGACCGCGCTTGTGCGGAGTTCGAGGAAGGTGATCGCGCTCACTTCAGCACTCCCAGGGTGGCTTCGGGGAGGGTGATCCCCATTCGCTTGAAGCGCTTCCCGAATCGGGTCTGGTTGACCCAACGCCACTCGCCTATGGGTTTGCCGTCGGGCGCGTAGCCTTCGTGGTCGAACACGAAGACTTCGTTGAACTGGGTCTCCTTCTTCTTGTCGAGGTAGGGCTCGACGATGTGCGTCATCTTGCGGGTCCCGTCGGCGAAGCGGGTCAGGATCACGAGCACGTCGAGGGCGTCGACCACCATTCGGTGGAGGGAGAGCTCGCTGAAGCCAACGTTCCCAAACAGAGAGATCGTGACTGCGCGTTCGATCAGATCCTCCGGGCTGCTGGCGTGGATAGTCGTCATGGACCCGTCGTGCCCGCAGCGCATGGCTTGAAGGACGTCGATCATCTCTGCGCCGCGCGCTTCGCCGACCACGATTCGGTCGGCCCGCATTCGGAGCGCTTCCTTGACCAGCTGCCGAACCGTGACTTCTCCCGAGCCCTCGGTGTTGGTTGTTCGGGCTTGGAGTCTGACGACGTGGTTGTGGGACTGGGTGAAGTCGAGCTCTGCTAACTCTTCGATCGTGACGACGCGCTCGTGCTCGGGGACTTGGGTCGCGAGCACGTTTAGGGTCGTGGTCTTGCCCGAGGCGGACGGACCGCCAATGGCTATGTTGAGGCGGGCCTTGACCGCAGCGCCGAGGTAGAAGGCCATTTCGGGGCGGATCGTTCCGCAGGCGATCAGGTCTTCGAGTTGGTTGTAGATCGCGCCGTATTTGCGAATGGTCAGGATCGGACCGTTGAGCGCGATCGGCGGGAGCATGGCGTGCACGCGCGAGCCGTCGTCGAGGCGACCGTCGAGGGTCGGGCTGCTGAAGTCGATCCGGCGCTCCATTCGCTCGGCGATCTTGCGAATGATGTGGGTCAGGTGCGCCTGGTCTCGGAACCGGACGTCGGTCCGGACGATTCTGCCGTCTCGCTCGACCATGACCTCGGCCGGTCCATTGACCATGATCTCGGAGACCGCCGGGTCGTCGAGGAATTGCTGGAGCGGGCCAGCTCCGCCTATGTCGAGGGCGATTCGCTTGGAGACCCACTCGACGTCCTCGGGCGTTGGACGCGGGTTCCAGCTCCGGGCCAACTGGCCGACTATGGTTCGGGCGTCGTCCTCGAGTTGGCGCTGAACGTCGCCACCCTTGGGCAGACCGCGCGGTCCGAGCCAGGCTACGAAGCGGGGGAAGGACTCACGCTCAAGCTGGCCTCGGATCGAGTCGTAGGACTGAACCGTGGTTGGGACGGAGCGCGCGGTGATCGAGAGGTTGCGCTCGATCTCCTCGAGGTCGAGGTCGACGTCGAGGTCGCCGGAGCTCACGCCAGGCTCCCGAGCGCCGCGCTGCGTTCGACCTCGACGCTCATCACTGTCGCCAGCTTCGTGATCTCGAACACGCGCTGAATGTTGGGGTTCAAGCCGTAGAACGCGATTTTTCCCCCGTCGGGGCGGATTCGCTTGAGGAGGCTCACGAACACGTTGAGCCCCGAGCTGTCGATCTGTTCGAGGTCGCTTGCGTCGACGAGCAGTCCGCGCAGACCCTGATCGGCCAGGGCCATGAGGTGGTCTTTGAGTTGGGGCGTGGCGTCGGCGTAGACCCGTCCGGCCAGCGTCAACTCGTAGCGACCCGCGTCTAGGGGCTTTGCCTGGTAGGCCTCGGGCACGTTAATCCTCCTGGGTGCTGTCTTCGGGGGACGGTTCTGGGAGAGGTCCCCAACAGAGTCCGACGACGGTGATGTCGTCTTCGGGTCGGCCTTCGCTGTCCAGCTCGATCACCTCGCCCAAGGCGCCGCCGACTTGGAGCTCGAGCTCAAGGTCGGCGTGGCGGAGGAGCTGTTCGCTGAAGCCTTCGTCGTAGCCGGGGTCGGCTCCGTCGGTGAAGAAGAACACCCGCTCGCCTGCTGTGAGCTGGACCTCGTCGGTCTCGTAGGTCATGGGGTCGATCCCGAGCAGGAGGCCCGAGGATCCCAGCGAGCGCTTCTCGCCGCTCGGAAGGAGCGAGACCGGGCGAGGGTGGCCGGCGTTGGAGAGCCGCATGACTCCGGTCTTGACGTTGAGGATCGCGTAGCAGACCGCTGCGGTGGGCGACTCCTCGAGTCGCGCGTCGAGCAGGGTTTGATTGAGCTCGGCCACGACGAGGTGGGGGTCGCGGATCTCTCCCTCGCTTCCCAGGGCGACTATGTGGCTGCGGAGCAAGACGGTCAGGAGGGCTGCGCGGACTCCGTGTCCGACGGCGTCTAGAGTCGCGATCAGGACGTGGTCCGCGTCGAGTTGGCGGACGTCGTAGGAGTCACCCGAGACGAACTCTTGGGGGAGGAAGGCGGTCGAGAACTCGACGTTCTCCATTGCGGGCAGGGTGCTGGGTAGGAAGCTGCGCTGAAGCCGAGCCGCGAGGCGGAGGTTGCGTTCCAAAACGGTCCGCTGCGCGGCGAGGTGTTCGCGATCGGCTTCGAGGTCGAGTCGCGTTCGAAACCGGGCGACGGCGGTCTGGACGCGAATCTGCGCCTCGGCGACGTGCATGTCGGGGGAGAGGACCTCGAGCGCCCCCGCTTCCCAGGCTGCGATCCGTTCCTGGGGGCCTCCGCTCAGAATCGCGATTACGCCGATCGAGGGCTCGAGCCCGTAGGCCTCGAGGACTTCGACCACGGGCTCGTAGAGGACGGCGATCTCGGGGAACGCGTCGACCTCGTAGAGATCCTCTTGGAGGGCTGGTGAGAGCTTCAGTTTGGTTTGTGGGTCTTCCACCCGAACAGGATCCCTCCTGGGGGGTGGGGGCGCAATCACCTCGGCTCGACTTCCGAGGTGATTCGACCTCGGGACCTCACCAGATCAGGAGTTGCAAGAGCTTCCCCCCCTAGGGCCAGGTCGGCGATCAAGGACACGAGCGTGGGGCCTTCGATCCCAGAAGAACTCGTGGCGGGTGAGTCGACAATGACCTTGACTCTCACCGCGGCAGTTCTCAACGCAGAGATGCGGAGACTCGCCGAGAGCCGCAGAGGTCGGGAACTCGGGCGAATGGGCTCGGATTCGGTGGCGAGGCCCACAGCGCGAAGACGCAAAGACGCGAAGAGCGGATTGGAAGTCGGAGAGGCTCCTGAGAGGCCGATTGGAGCAGCCTCACGGGCGGGCGGGGGTAAACCC
>JAESQQ010000166.1 GCA_016765095.1 Planctomycetota bacterium
GGGCGCGGGGGGGGCGGCCGGAGCCGAGCTTCAACGGGGCCGTGACCCGAAGGTCACGGAAGGTCCGATCCCCCGGAGGGGGGCGGCGTAGCAAAGCTGGCTTCAACGGGGCCGTGACCCGAAGGTCACGGAAGGGACCAGGGCTGGAACGCGAGGTCCTCCACCAGCTTTCGCTTCAACGGGGCCGTGACCCGAAGGTCACGGAAGGACCACGTCCTGCACCATGGAGCGGCGAGGGTCGAAGTCGCTTCAACGGGGCCGTGACCCGAAGGTCACGGAAGGAGCGGTGCTCATAAACTCGCTAGCAGTCAGGAGATATACGTCTCGTATCGAACGCAGTGTGCCCAAGCCAGCCGTCCCTGTCAATTGGAGCCCCCTGGCTCGACAAGTCCTTCGCTGGCAATGCGAGCGACCCTGGGCCACCGCCAAGGTCGCGAGCGCTCGAAATAAGTTGCCAAAGACACTGGAGTGAAAGGGCTTAAAAGATTGCCGGGCCCTTGCTCGGCAAGGCCGGCGGCGGGAGTCCGATCGAGGAGATCGCGCTCCCTCCTCTCCCGTCCACCAGGCCAAGGTTGGCGAAGAGGACGCGGTCTTCACTGTGACTGACCAAGCCGTCGAGCTTGGCCTTGAGCCGGACGAAGCCGACCGGCGTGAGGACGCAAAGGAAGACCGAAAACTGCTCATGTTCCCCAAAGCCGAGCAAGGCGCGAAAGACGAGGCGACGGCGGCGGTCGTCCGCCACGTCGTAGCTGACCAAGTATAGCTGCTGAGCCGGACGGCTCACCTCGTGAGGAACTCAGGGTATTCGGGGACCTCCTTGGTGAGGTAGCGCCCGAGTAAGCGGGCTTGGATCGAAAGGACTTGGCGATAGCTGACCTGATAGCCGAACACGGGATGGGTCACGCTCTGTCCCAGGCGCTGCTCGTAGGAGCCGAGGACTTTCTTGCGCCCGGACCCGCTCAGGGTAGTGCCCAGATCTCCCGCGAACACGAAGTCACGCTCAGTCAGGTTGCCGGTGTTGAAGGCGCGCAAGGTCGTGGAGTCGATCACCAAGGGCCGAAACTCCTCCATCAGGTCCAGCGCTAGGGCCGGCTTACCGGGGCGTGGCTGGTGGAGGAAGCCCAGCGAAGGGTCGAGCCCGGCGAAGGAACAGGCCAGCAACGCGTCCTTGGTCAGGAGGGCCGCCAAGAAGGAGAGCACCGCATTGACGGGGTCCCGTGGCGGCCGGCGATTGCGGCCCGAAGGCATGAAGCGGGTCCCCTCCTTGAGCAGTCCCGGGAACGCGCCCCAGTAGATCCGCGCCGCCATGCCCTCAAAGCCAAGCAAGGACCCGAGGTTCTCCGCGTGGCGGGCTTGCTTGCGAAGGGTCACGAGCCGCTCCAGCTCGCGGGTGATCTGGCCGGGGTGGTTTCGCCGTAGGAGCGTGCGTTGATTGGCGATCTTGGCCTGAATGAAACGGCGCGCCAAGTGGAGGCAGCCCCTCTCCTCGTCAGCCGTGCGAAATTGTGCGCGCCGGACGTCCAGACTCCGGCGCTGGTGACCCTGGACCCACCCATAGAACCAACCGCCCGCGCTGTAGATCGCGAGCACCCGCTCGGATTGAGCCAACCTCCTGAGAGCCTGGGTCGAGACCTGCACGCCGCCAAACACCGCCACGTGAGAAGTGTGCTCGAGACGAACGGAGCCAATCTGCTCACCCTTGAGGCGCACGACGAGCCGGTCACCGCTAATCCCGAGCTTAGAGCCCTGCTCTTGAACGTAGAGAGGCTGGGCGTCGGCCCGAGGAGGGCGGACCAAGCGCAAGGGGCTCTCTGACTCCTTGCCGCAGAGGAGGTTGATCTCGTCGGGGAGGCAGAGTGGGGCCAGCGAACAGCCGTCGCACTTGGGATCTGCCACGAGCGGGGGCGGAGTTTGCTGGCCTGCCGCGAGCTCGCGCAAGGCTTGGGCAGCCCCCAGGGCCGTACGTTGGAGTTCGGCGCTGAGGGACACGTTGACCCGCTTCTTGCTGCCCGAGAAGTAGAGCGCGCCCTTGGGAACCTCGTAGCCCTGATCGCGGAGGATCAACGCCTGGACGCAAACCTGGGCGCGCTCCGGTAGATAGGCGCCCTCCTCGACCTGAGGAACCTTCCCCCGCTTGGTGTCCACTGGCAGCGCACGAGCCCCCTCGATCTCTACCAGATCGGCCTTGGCGATCAAGCCCAGCGCTTCGCTCACCAAGGTCACGGAGCGCAGCTCGCGGCGATCAGCCTCAGGCTCGGGCGGCCCAAGGCTGCTCTCGTGTCGGTCAACGCGGCGGTGGGCGTAGCTCCCTTCCGCTGTGAACACGTTCGGCGCCCACTCTCCTTGGATCCACTCCAAGTAAGCCAGGCGCGGGCAATAGAGGTACTCGTTGATCATGCGGGCGGGGACCAGGGAGAGTTCGGCAGGGGAGGCCCCTTGCCCGTCGCCAGAGCCCTCAGGTTCGCTAGGTTCTTCTTCCGGAAGGCTCACTCTGGCTGCTCCGATTCGCGCCGACCCCGGCTCCATTGCCGAACGAGTTCAGGCGCCTAGACGGTGAAAACAAGGCCCTGGGGGCCAGGCTTAGTCACGCAGGGACGAATTGGCCGAGGCCGAAGTGTGACCCGTAGCCAAGGGCAATGGGGCCTTGCACCTCCTTGGCGAAGGTGAGGCGCAAGCCGAGGCCTATGGACTGAGGCGGGCGGCGATCACCCTTCTGCCGCTCCCTGCGGAAGTGGCGCCAGCGGGTGCTCAGGCGGGCCGTCGCGTTGGTTCCTAGCGACGGGTCTCCGCTCTTGGCAACCCAGAAGCTCTCGGCGTCCAGCCAAGGACTCCCCTCAGACCCCAAGCCAGGCTGGGCGATCTCGAACTCGAGCGCGGCTAGCCCCTCAATGCCTCGACTCTCCAACTCTGCTCGAACTTGCCCTAGGAGGGCGTTCTTGCCCTGCTTCTTGAGGTAGCGCGGGGGAACGAAAGGCGTAACACTCACCCAGGTCTCCGAGGAGCGGAGCTGGGGCACATGCGCTGCGAGGTCAGTCACCTGTCCTTGCCCGACAAATGACACGAAGATCGGCGGTAGTTTCGCGCCGTAGGTCTTGCGCACTCGACGGAGCGCTGCCAGCGCCTGGCGATCCAATCCGGCCCGCGCATAGATCAAAATGTGGTCGAGCTTACCTGTCCGCCCGAGGCAAAGAGGGAGGACATGAGCGTGCCCGTGGCCTGCTTCGTGTCGCCCCTGGGTCCGGCCCGTGAGGCAAGAAGAAGGCTCCTGACCGTCGTCGCAAGCCCTCCTGACCCAGGCCGCATGCAGGCGCTCGCCCTGCCAGAGCGCGGTCCGAGCGAGGGGAAGCGCAGCGGCCTTCTCGGTGTCTGGGGTCAACGCCAGGAGCACGACTCTGGGGTCGTGGCCCTGGCGGCGAAGTCCACCCACCGGCGCTGGACGCGCGGAGAGCGCGCTCGGAATGCGCCAATAGCTGAGCCAGCGGGTCCCTGGGGGCTGGCTCCAGCGTGCGCTTTGGAGCTCAGAGGTCCTCGCGAAGAGCGCCTCGAAGATCGAGCTGGGATAGTGTGCGACCAGCTTGGCCGCTTTGGACTTGCTCAGCTTGGACGGGATCTTCTTGCCCTTCTCCTGGGCTCGCCTCTGAGTCTCACTCAACTCTTCTGCCAACACGTTCGCGACGCAGTCCTCTCTCCAGTCCTGATAAGCCGCAGGCTCCTCGGGTGCCAAGGTAGGAACACGCTCCCAGCCTTCAGTTGGCGCAGTCTTGCTCGCGGCGCAGCGCTGTCCGTGGCCAAGGGCGTCCACCCGCGACGCCTCCACCCAAGACTCCGCGCGCCCCAGATAGGTCAGCCGCTCCAAGAGCTGGTCGAGGACAGCGAGCTGCTCGGCTTCGAGGTCAACGTCCCACTCGACGCCGAGGGAGGCCTCCCGCCCGATCCAGGCGAAGGCGTCGAGGACCTTGCTCGTGCTGCCCTTGTATTGAGGCATGTAATGGCGGGTGTGCGCGGTCGAGGCCTTGGGTAAGCGGTAGACGGGTGGGGTCGAGGCCAGGGCCTCGATCATGCTCTGGGCCAAGGGAGGAACCTCACCGGTCTCAGACCAACCCAGCTTGGTGAAGCCGACCGCCAAGAGGGCCCGCAGGAGTCGCCAGGGGCTGGGCGGCCACTCGATCGCTCCTTCATTGACGTGGCGGCCCCAAGGTGTCGCGTGGTAGCGCCCGGCCGGGAATCGAAGCTCGAGGAAGATCACGCGATCAACTCGCGAACTTGACGAGGGTGACGCCTTCCTCGCCGCCAAAGCGATCTCCGCAGGCCGCGATCAGGCCGGGGAGCGCCTCGCGCAGCGCCGCGAGGCTGGGCAATGCGTAGCCGGCGGGCCTCTGCACCGCGACTTCGCCCTCGACCCTTAGGTCGCAGGCGGTCCGAAGGCGGAGATCACCGCTCAAGAGAGACTGGATCTTGAACAAGGCCAAGGCGACGAGGAGGCGCTCGGCGTCTGGGCCCAAGCCGTAGCCGCGGATCTGGGCGAGGTCGAGGCTGAAGTAGATCTTGATCTCACCAGCCGTGAACTCGTCGCGCTGGAAAGGCACGTGACCGAAGCCCTTCTTGGTGTCGCCGCTTGGGTCGACGTGGTCCTTCTTGACCCCGCCCGAGGCAGCGACACGGACGTCGCTGGCCTCCACAAAGCTCGAGAGGGCTCGCTCCAAGCGCAGTCGTCCTCCCGCAAGCTCCTTCTTGGCGAGGAAGATCCCGTGCAAGAGCGCGTTCACGTCGTACTTGAGCAACACCTCTGCGAGCTTTCGCCGGCTGACTGGACCCGTGCTCAGTGAGTTGGTCTCCTCTTTGAGCGTCTCCATGAAGCTCTTGTCCTTCCCCTCCAGGATGTAGGGGGAGTTGAGCCTGTGCGACTCGACGATCGAGCTCGTCAGGTAGCCGCCCTCCCGCTCGACGCGGACGTAGGAGAGTCCCTTGAGAACCTCTGCCAGCTCCTCGCGGGCCTCGTCCCAGCACACGGCTTCGAGGCGGTTGGCCATGCTCTGAGCGCTCTCAACCAGGAGGTAGCGACCTTCGTGGGTGTCGAACACCGCAGGCCCGAGGTCGGGGAAGCCCGTGGGCTGAAAGCGCTTGCCTTGCACAGGGACGAGGGTCGCCTCGAGCAGGAGCCTCGTTGGGTGCGAGGGGCCTTCGGGAAGCAGGGACGAGAGATCGAGGGACATAGGCGCTCCTTCTAGATGTCTGATTCGAGGGGGGGGGCGATCGGGCGGCGCCGCACCACTCCAAGGAGTGTGGCGTGATCGTGAAGGGTGATGGGAATTGCGATCGAGGCCGCCAGTCGTCTCGCGAGATCGGCAGAGCCCAGCACGAGATCGAACTTGGGCCGCGCGCCCGA
>JAESQQ010000167.1 GCA_016765095.1 Planctomycetota bacterium
CGAGGCGCTGCCCCTCGTCCGGCCTCCGCCCCTGATTGGCGACGCTATGGCCGGAGCACGGTGATCCCGATCCTGGTCTTGATTGGGTTGATGGTCCTCCTGGCCCAGCTCAACCTCGACCTGGCGAGGCCCTTCACTGCTCCTCGCTTGGTGAGCGACGCAGACGGCGGGTTCTTGTTCTACGGCGGTGGGACCCGCGACCCGGGATTCTTCTACCGCGAGGTCCACGAGACTGAGGACGGCGCCGTCCTCACCAAGCGGCGCTACGTGCGCGGAGTCTTGGCTGGCGCGGCCCTCCTCCCCGAGCAGATCGTGACGCTCTACGCGGGCGAGCGGGCCGAGGATCCTTGGTTCTACTCACTCTCCCAACGAGGGACACTCGAGCGGAGCTGGAGCGGGTTCCTCAACGATCCCGAACTCGGCCTGACCTTTCCGCGCCACATTGCGACGATCGACGGCCAGGTCTACGCCTTCGGGAGCGACGCGGCCGATGGGATTCGCGTCGCGCGGCTCGAGATCGAGGGCCTCGGCCAGCAAGTCTGCCCCGAGGCGGTCGAGGCGCGCGTCCACGCCGGGGCCAAGGTCAAGGACGTGCCCCCCGACGCCAAGGAGCGGACTCCACCGCCGCTCGAGTTCGCCTCCGTCGTTGTCGACGACGAGCTCTACTTGTTCTGGCGCGTCTCGACGGAGAAGGGCAAGCCCCGCCAGCCGCCAGGTGAGCTCCGCTGGGCCTGCTTCGACGGCAAGCGCTTCACCGAAATGCGCCGTTTTCAGACCGATCTCCAGGCGTTCACGGTTGTGGTCGGGCTCGACGGGGTCCTCCGCCTCTACGGCGTCAAGCACGGCGCGCGCGACGACAAGATCCTCAGCTTCGAGTTCGTCAAGGACACGTTCCGCACTGGCCCGACCTTGGCCTACAAGCGGGAGGGGCTCACCGGAGGAGCTGGCGTCTCTGCCCTCGCCGCAGGGCGCACTCCGAAGCGAGTGTTCCTGTTCGCCCAAATCGGCGCCGCGATTCGCTACGTCAAGGACGACGGCCAAGGCTTCGGAGCGTGGAAGGACGTCGCCCGGCGGCCGGCCGAGCAGACCGCGGTCATTTACGGATGGTTCGCGGCTTTGATCGGCCTCTCGGTGCTCCTGATCCTCAAGGGCTTTCAGCTCTTTCGCAGCCGTCGCCGGCCCCCCCCGGCGACGCCGGCTCCAACTCTGGTCGAGTTCATTGCCCAGCACGACGCCCCGCCACCCGCAGCGCCCGACGCCTCGCTCGAGCTTCAAGCCAGCTCGAGCACGGCCCTCGCCGCAGATGCAGATGCTGCGGACGCGTCCCTCAACGAGGAAGCGAGCCCTGACGCAGAGCTCTCAAGCCTCGAGGCCGACTTGGCCTCGCTCCCCGAGCGGGCGATGGCCTTTGGGGTCGACGCGGTCCTGATCTACTTCCTGCTCCGACTCCTCGGTCAATTCCTACCCTGGCTCGAGATCTCGGCCGGGACGACCCTCGAGCCAGCTCAGCAGTTGACCTTCGCGGCGTGGGCCACCGGGCTCTTGATCCTCTACTTCACCGCGTTTGAGGCCACGCTCGGGCGGACTCCCGGCAAGCGAATCCTGGGGCTGGAGGTCCAGGACGTCAACGGGGGACGACCTCCCCTGTCAGCGATCCTGTTTCGGAACGCGTTTCGGATCGAACTCCTGATTCCGCCCTTTTACGTCGTGCCGGTCCTCTCCCTGGTGCTGATGTTGACGAGCCGCTACACCCAGCGCCCGGGCGACTTCTTGGCGCACACGACGGTCCGCCGCAGCCGACCCTCGCTCTCACCCGTGACCGGCGGCGAGCCGATCCAGGAGTAGAGCCGCCCGTTAGGTGCGCTGAATGAGCCTCCGCCCCGCCCGCTTCGCTGGCAGTTGGTATCCCAGCGATCCCGATCGTCTCCGTGCCGACTTGGCCGGGACCGCGGCGCTGCCGACTGCCGCCCCAGCCCGAGCGTTGATCCTCCCCCACGCCGGCTATCGCTTCTCGCTTGGGGTCGCGGCGCCCGCTCTCGCGCAAGTCACGATTCCCCAGACGGTGGTCGTGCTCTGCCCGAACCACACCGTCCCTCCGCCGATCGTGGCCGCCTGGCCGAGCGGGAGCTGGGAGACCCCGCTCGGGTCGGTCGAGATCGACGCGGAGCGGACCGCGGCCCTCCTGAGGGCCTGTCCTTGGGTCGTGGCCCAAGAGGACGCGCACCTCCGCGAGCACGCCATTGAGTTGATCCTGCCCCTCCTTCAGGCGCGTCGGGCGGACCTCCGCTTGATCGCGCTCGTGGTCGCTGAGTCTCGCTACGAGCGACTGGAGGCCTTGGGCGAGGCCCTGGCTGGGGTCCTCGCCGACGACCCCGACGCGCTCCTGATCGCCTCGACCGACATGAGCCACTTCCTCGACGCCGACGAGGCGCGGAGGCGAGACGAGCGTGCCTTGGAGCGGCTCCTGGCCTTCGACCCCGCGGGGCTCTTGGACCGCTGCGAAGCGGAGGAGATCACGATGTGTGGCGTCCGGCCGACCGCGGCCGTCCTCGTCGCGGCGCGCGCTCGGGGGGCGAGAAAGGTGGAGCTGGTGCGCTACAGTCACTCAGGCGAGGTCTCGGGGGACACCGAGCGCGTCGTCGGCTACGCCTCGTGCGTGGTGCGTTGATCTGGGCAGGCGACGCCTGGGAAGAGGAGGGGCCATGAACCCGAGTGATCCTGGAACCTCTCGCCGCGAGCTGCTCGCGCTCGGCGTGCAGGGCTCGCTGGGGGCGGCGGCCTGGGCCTTGTTCCCCGCCTCGGCTCGCGCGGACCAAAAGACCTATGCCAGCCGCGAAGGCAAAGCTCGCCAGGTGATTCAGATCTTCCTGCCGGGCGGGCTCGCGCACCAGGACAGCTTCGACGTTAAGCCCCACGCGCCCCTCGAATACCGCGGCGAGACGCGTTCGCTCGCGACCAAAGTCGACGGGCTCGTGTTTTCGAGTCACCTCAAACGGACCGCGGCCCTCGCCGACCGACTCTGCGTCGTGCGCTCCATGACCCACAGCGAGGCCGCCCACGAGCGCGGCGTGCACAACATGTTCACGGGCTACGCCCCGAGTCCAGCGGTTCGCTTCCCGAGCTTTGGGAGCGTGATCGCTCACGAATTGGGCCCGCGCCAGGACTTGCCGCCCTACGTCTGCATTCCAAACATGCCCAACCAGTTCGCGGGCCCGGGCTACCTCAGCACAGCCTACGGGCCCTTCAGCCTCGGCGGCGATCCGGCCAGCAAGGGGTTTAAGGTCCGCGACTTGAACCTCGCCAAGGGCGTCGATCGCAAGCGATTCGGGCGGCGTCGCGAGCTGCTCGATCTGATCAACGGGCGCTTCACCAGCTCCTTCCCCAAGGGCACCGAGCCCGACGCGCTCCAGGCCATGGATAGCTTCTACGAGCGGGCCTATGCCCTCCTCGACTCTTCCCGGGCGCGCGCGGCCTTCGACCTCGCAAAGGAGCCAAAGGCTCTCCGCGATCGCTATGGCCGCCACCAGGCGGGGCAGCGCTTCATTTTGGCTCGGCGCCTCGTCGAGGCCGGCGTCCGCTGGGTGACGGTGACCTACGGGAGCTGGGACCACCACGACAAGATCCGCGAGGGGCTCGCGCGGCAGCTTCCTCCCTTCGATCAGGCCTTCGCCGCTTTGATTCAGGATCTCGAGTCTCGCGGACTGCTCGACTCGACTTTGGTCCTCGTCACGAGCGAGTTCGGCCGGACTCCCAAGATCAACGCGACGGGTGGACGCGATCATTGGCCAAAGGTGTTCAGCACGGTCCTCTGCGGGGGAGGCGTCAAGCGAGGCCTGGCCTACGGCCGCTCGGACGAGACCTCGGCCGAGCCCGCAGACGACCCGGTCAGCGTCGCCGACTGGGCCACGACGGTCTATCACTTGGCAGGGATCACGGCCGACAAGGAGCTAATGGCTCCTGGCGCGCGGCCCGTCGAAATCGTCAAGGGTGGACGAGTTCGCAAGGGGCTCCTGGCATGAGCGGACGAAGGGGCACCGCCTGGCTCGCGCTCGGGTTGGCGCTCCTGTGGGGCGCACCGGCGCTCGCCGCGTCGCCTCAGTTGAACCGTGTGATCCCGCGCGGGGCGCAGCGAGGGAAGACGCTTGAGCTGCGCTTCTATGGGCGCCGGCTGGAGGGGCCCCAGGAGGTCCTCCTCTACGACGAGGGGCTGGCTGTGCTCGGGATCCGTGAGATCGAGCGCAAGAACAAGAAGGGGCGCCGGACGGAGACTCGCGAGGTGCGGGTTCGGATCAAGATCGCGGCTGACGCCCGCCTCGGCGAACACCGTCTCCGGCTCCGAACCAGCACCGGAATCACCGAGCTGCGGACCTTCTGGGTCGGGGTGTTGCCTGAGCGGCGGGAAAAGGAGCCCAACGGGAGCTTGGCGCGAGCCCAAGTCGTCCCCCTGGACGTGACCCTCGCCGGGCGGATCCGGCGAGAGGACACGGACTGGTTTGCGTTCTCAGGCAAGAAGGGCGAGCGGGTGACTGCCGAGCTGGTTGCTATGCGCCTGGGGGACGTCGTGTTCGACGCCTCCCTCCAGCTTCTCGACGCGGAGCGCTTCGAGCTGGCCTCGTCCGACGACACGGCGTTCGCTCGGCAGGATCCGGTCTTGAGCGCGGTCCTCCCGCGCGACGGGACTTACTACCTCGTGTTGCGTGAGTCTTCGTTTGGGGGGAGCAACGCGTACCACTACCGCCTCCACCTCGGCCACTTCCCGCGCCCGGGGGTCTGCTTCCCGCCCGGCGGTGTCAGCGGTCAGCGCGTTCGACTCGACTTCTTGGGCAGCGCGGCCGGGGTCAGCTCGCAGACGTTCACGCTGCCCTCCCCTGGACCCGACGGCCTGGCGCGCTTGTTTCCGACCAGCCCGGGCGGCGTCTCACCGACGCCTCTTCGGATCGCGACCGGCGACCTCCCCTGCGTGACCGAGGTCGAGCCCAATCACCGCAAGGCAGCCAGGGCGATCCCGGCTCCGGGCGCCGTGCACGGTCGGATCGGGAAGGCCCGCGACCAGGACTGGTTCACCTTCAAGGCGAAGAAGGGCCAGCGCTTCACGATTCGAGTTCGCGCGCGCGAGCTGGGTTCGCCGCTCGACGCGGTCGCGAACGTGTTTGTTCGCAACGGGCGCCACGTGATCGGCAACGACGACTTGCGCGGCGATCCCGACGCTCTGGTCCGGTTTCGGGCCCCCGCAACGGGCGAATATGGGATCAGGATCCGGGACTTCCTCAACCGGGGCGGCGAGGACTTCGTCTACCGCCTTGAGGTCGCGCCCGAGCGCCCGACCCTCGCCCTCGACTTGCGCCCGATCGGGCGTCAGACTCAAGTCCAGCAGACGCTCTCGGTGCCCCGCGGCGGCCGGGCGGCCGTCTTGCTTCGGACCCAGCGGCGGGGCTTTCGCGAGGCGCTCGCGGTCACGATCGCAGGCCTCGGGTCGGGCGTGGTCGTGGAGATCCCTCAGGTGCCGGCCTACGCCAACGTGGTGCCGCTCGTCCTCTCCGCGCACCCAGCGGCCGCCCTCGGCGGCGGCCTGGTCGAGGTCCGGGCCCGCTCGCTCGGGAAGGCGAAGGTCGAAGGCCGCTTCGCCCAGACGATCCCGCTCTCGGTCGGACGACCCAACCGCAGTGTGTATCACCGGACTCGGGTCGACCGAATGGCGGTCGGCGTGATCGAGGCCGCTCCCTTCCGAATCGAACTCGTCGCGCCGCGCGGGCCGCTGGTTCGCAACGGGACCAAGCAGCTCTTGGTCCGGGTCGTGCGCAATCCGGGGTTCAAAGGGGGAGTGGTTCTTCAGCTCCTCTACGACCCGCCGGGTGTTCGCTCGCGGCGAAACGTGGTCGTCAAGCCGAAGGCCAAGGAGGCGCGGATCCTGCTCAACGCGAACGGGAAGGCCGCGCTAGGTCGCTGGCCGATCGTCGTTCAGGCCCGGGCCAACGTGGCGGGTCAGCTCTGGATCTCGAGTCGAGTCGTGAACCTCACGATCGGGACCCCGCCGGTCGGGCTCGCGATGTCGCGGATCGCGGCCCCTCAGGGCGGGACGAGCGAGCTTGGAGGGCGGGTCCTGGTCAAGGTCCCCTTTGAAGGCGAGGCGCGGGTCGAGCTCCTTCGCCTCCCGCGCCACGTGACCGCCAAGCCGCTCCCCTTGACGAAAGACACCAAGACCCTTCGGTTCGCGCTCAGCATTTCGCCCAAGGCCCGACCCGGTCGTCACCGCCTCTACTGTCGAGTCACACTCCCCGGCCCCGATCCGGTCGTGCTCCACACCGGCTGGACCGAGCTGCGAATCGACCGCCCAGCCAAGGACAAGGCCGGCAAGACGGCGGCCAGGAAGACGGCGGCCAAGAAGACGGCAGCCAAGAAGACGGCGGCCAAGAAGAAAGTCGCGCCCCTGCGCCGCCTCGACCAGCTTCGTCGCGACTACGAGCAGGCCAAGCCCAAGCTTGTTGAGCAGCCCGCGACTCCAGACAAGGGGCAGTCCAAGTGAGCCGGCGTCGCTCGACCTCGAACCGAGTCGCGCGCGTTGCCCTGTGGGGCGCACTGACTCTGGGTCTCTCGGTCGCCCTGGCCGAGCCTCCAGGCAACGAGGTCGAGGGCGAGAGTTCCCCCGTCTCGAGCGCGGCGCTCACGAGCGGAGTCGTGCTTCAGGCTTTTCCCGCTGTGATCGACCTCAGCGGGGCCCGGGATCGAGCTGGCTTGATCCTGGTCGCGCGCTACCCCGACGGGAGCACGGCCGACGTCACGACTCGCGCTCGCTGGCGCCTGGCCGCTCCCCTGGCGCGAATCTCGTCAGGGACGCTCTTTCCCCTCGCGGCTGGACAGACGACGCTCGAACTGAGCCTCTACGGGCAGCGCCTCGAGGTCGCGGTTCGGGTCCGTCAGCCGACGAAGGTTCGACCCGTCACCTTTGGACAGGACGTCCTCCCGGCGCTGACACGAGCTGGCTGCAACACGGGCAGCTGTCACGGCTCTTCGCGCGGCAAGGAGGGCTTTCGGCTCTCGCTCTTTGGATACGATCCCGCGGGCGACTATCAGCGCTTGACCCGCGAGCTGAGCGGCCGTCGTGTCGACCTGAGCGCGGCGCTCGAGAGCTTGATGCTCGCCAAGGGCGGGGGCTCGGTTCGTCACGGCGGCGGTCAACGTCTAGACCCCTCGGGCGAGAGCTACCGCCTGATCCAAGAGTGGATCGCGGCCGGGGCGCCGGCTGACCCACGCACGCTCCCCAAGCTGATCGGGATCGAGCTCTCTCCGCCCGCAGCGGTCCTGCTCGAAGGCGAAGGGTCTCAGCGGTTGGTGGTTCGGGCTCGCTACGCAGACGGGAGCGATCGGGACGTAACGCGGTTCGCGACCTTGATCCCGACCGACGCTCGCACGGCCGGGCTCGTGGGCCAGAGCGTCGTGGCGGGCGTGCGAGGCGAGTCTTGGATCATGGCTCGCTACGGCCAGTTCACCGTCGCGAGCTCGTTTAGCGTCGTGCCGAGCGAGCCTCTCGGCCCGCCGGCCAAGAGCGCGAGCGCTCATTGGATTGACCGCCTCGTCGATCAGAAGCTTCGCGCGCTGCGAATCGACTCTTCTCCGGTCTGCGACGACGCGACCTTCCTGCGGCGAGTGACCCTCGACCTCAGCGGGCGTCTGCCGACGGCGGACGAGGCTCGCGCTTTCTTGGCCGACGCGACTCCGAACAAGCGCACTCGCTGGGTCGACAAGGAGCTGAAGCGAAAGGAGTTCGCGGAGGTTTGGGTTCAGAAGTGGGCCGAGCGGTTGCTGGTCAAGAGCGTGCCGAATCAAGTCAGCCGCAAGGCGGCGCTGCGCTACTTCGCTTGGCTCGAGGCGCGCGTCGCGGGCAACGTGCCCCTCGATCAGATCGTGCGCGAGCTGCTGACGGCCCAGGGGGGAGTGTTCGAGGCGCCCGCCGTGAACTTCTATCAGGCCGAGCGGAACGGGCTCAAGGTCGCTGAGAACGTGGCTCAGGTGTTCTTGGGCATGCGCCTCCAGTGCGCTCAGTGCCACAACCACCCCTTCGACCGCTGGACCCAGGACGACTACTACGGGTGGGCGGCGTTCTTCAGCCAGATTGGTCGCAAGCGCGGCGCGGACCCGCGCGAGGTGATCGTGTTCGATCGACGTCGCGGAGAGGTCAAGCACCCAGTGACCAAGCGCAACGTCGCGCCACGATTCCTGGGTGGGGAGGCGCCCAAGACGCGGGGCAAGGATCGCCGGGCGGTGGCCGCCGAGTGGATCACCTCGCCGGAGAACCCCTACTTCAGCCGAAACGCAGCCAACTTGGTCTGGGAGCACTTCTTCGGGGTCGGGATCGTTCACGAGCCCGACGACGTTCGCGTCAGCAACCCTCCCCGCAATCCCGCCCTCCTCGACGCCTTGGCCGAGCGCCTGATCGACGTTCGCTATGACCTCCGGAAGCTGGTTCGAGAGATCGTGACCAGCCAGACGTATCAGCGGAGCGTTCAGGCGACGGCTCGCAACTCCCTCGACGATCGCAACGCGAGTCACGCTCGTGTGCGACGAATGCGGGCCGAGGTTCTCCTCGACGCCTTGTCTCAAGTGACCGGCGCCCCGACGAAGTTCCCTGGTCTCCCGCTCGGGGCGCGGGCCTTACGGATTCCCGACGGCGCGACGACGAGCTACTTCCTGACGACTTTTGGACGATCTCGTCGAGAGGGTGTGTGCACCTGCGAGGTCCGAACCGAGCCCAACCTCGGTCAGGCCTTGCACCTCCTCAACGGCGCCTCGGTCAGCACCAAGATCCGCCAAGGGCGCTTGGTCGCCCGCCTCCTCAAGGCCAAGCGCACTCCCGCCCAGATCCTCGACGAGCTCTACCTCCGTGCCTTGAGCCGATTCCCAACCGTCGCGGAGCGAGACGCGCTCCTCCGGCGAGTCGAGGCCGGCCCAGCCCTGGCGAGTGCCCTCGAAGACGTCCTCTGGGCGCTCCTCAACAGCAAGGAGTTCTTGTTCCAGCACTAAACTAGGCGCCAGGGTCGATCAGGCGTAGGAGGGCTGCGGGGAAGGTGAGCGTTAGCGGGAGGTAGGGCCCAAAGCGCACCGTGTCTCCGTCCCCGAGCGAGCGGCTCTCCTCGGCCTCGAGTCTCTCGTCGTTGACGAAGGTCCCATGTTTGGAGCCGAGGTCGGTCACGGTCCAGCCCTGGGGCGTCTCGCGCAACAGCGCGTGGTCTTGGCTGACTCCTTGGAGGACGAGGAGCAAGTCGCACTTGGGGTGGCGGCCGACGCGGACCTCGTCGGATTGCGAGAAGCGGGTCCTGAGGATCGCGGCCGTGTTCTGGTACCAGCTGCTCGGATCCCCCGAGGCGCTCTTGGAGTCCTTGAACACCTCCGCAGTGCTGACGGTCTCCTCGGAGCCTGTTCCTTCGGGGGTCGCGTAGAGCAGGACGGGTCGGTTGACCAGGACGGTTCGAGTGAACTCAGCCTCTCCAATCGACTCGAGCTGTTCGCGGAGATCAGGGAGGGGAACAAAAATGGGGGCGGATTCTGGCACTGGAACCAGCCTCGCTTCCAGGATCCTGGATCGCAACCCGGACCGGCTCTGTGGTGAGCGACTCCTCGAGCGCCTACACTCCGGTCATGGCGCTCGACGACTGCGAGATTCTCCTCGGCAAGCTGGCCCTCGGCCGCTCCCTCCTCGCCCGACCTGATGCGATTCAGGCGGTCGAGGTCAAGGCGAGCTCGGAGGCCAGCGGTCGCCCGGAGGGCTTTGGGACGACCCTCGTTCGGCTGGGGCTCCTCTCCCCCCGGCAGATTCGCGAGCTAGAGGAGGTCCTCAAGTCGGGCGTCCTCGGTTGCTCCAAGTGCAAGGTCGAGGTTCGTCTCCGGGGCCTGACGCCGGCTGGCGCCGAGCGCTGCGCAGGGTGTGGCGGCGGGCCGCTCTACGTCCTGGCGGAGGGAGTGGCGCCGACGCCCGACGGCGCGAAGGGAGGCGGGACTATTCTGAACCTTGAGGCTCCCACCGTTGAGGAAGAGGCGGTCGGCGGGACGACCTTCCTCGATCTGGACGCGCCGGAGTTCAGCCCGCCGACGTCGACCCCGGAAGAAATCGATCCCCGCACGGAGGGCACGACCGAGCTTGACGCGCCGGACTTCGGCGGGCCGAGCGCTGGCGAGGAGGCCGATTTCCGGACCGAGCGGACGATGGAGTTCGACGCCCCGGACTTCAGCGCCTCGGACTTCAGCGCCCCAGGCTCCAACACGCAACCGCCGGCCGACTCCGACGGCACCGACTTCCGCGCTGAGAAGACGCTCGAACTCGACGCTCCGGACTTTGGCCGTCCCTCGACGCCTGAGGCGGACTTCCGCTCGGAGCGGACGATGGAATTCGACGCCCCGGACTTTGGCGCGGGCGGGGCCTCGCCCGCGGGCAAGCTCATTCGGGGCGCGACGACGGCCCTCCCTGCGGCCTGGGATAAGGAGGTCTCGGCAGCGCTCCCAGCAGACGGGGAGGCGACCCAGGAGCTCGATCCAAGCGCAATGGGCGACTTCCAGGTCGAGGCGTTCGAACCCTTCGAAGTCGGCTTGGGAATCAAGATCATGGCCCCGATCGCTCGGGGGGGAATGGGCGTCGTCTTTCGGGGACAGAATCCTGAGGGCCAAGTCCTCGCGATCAAGATCTTGATCGACACCCTGAGCAAGAACCCCGAAATCTTGGCCCGCTTTGAGCAGGAAGCGGTTCTGACCCACGGGCTGGATCACCCTCATATCGTGACTGTCCATGGCGCCGGTCTCGTGGTGGGGGGGACCTACAACGCGATGCCCTTCTTCACGATGGACTACGTGGCGGGGCGCGACCTCGAAGACTGGGTCCAGGAGCGAAGCCGCGATCCGCTCGAGTCGGCCCGGATCTTGATCCCGATCTGCGACGCGCTCAACCACGCCCACGGGCGGGGCGTTGTTCACCGCGACATAAAGCCCGGGAACATTCTCGTCCGAGCCGCCGACGAGGCGCCTTTCTTGTGCGACTTTGGCCTCGCGAAGCTCCGCTCAGCCGCGAGTGCGCTGACCCAGACCGGCGATATCTTGGGGACTCCGAGCTACATGGCCCCCGAGCAGGCGCGAGGAGAAGGGAAGCTGATCGGTCCCCCGACGGACGTTCACGCGATGGGAGCGCTGCTCTACTTCCTCCTCGCGGGTCGCCCGCCCTTCGTGGGCCCGACCCCCTTCGAGACCCTCCGAGCGGTCGCAATGGACGTCCCCCCCTCGGTGCGGGAGTTGAACCCAGCCGTCTCCGTCGAGCTGGCCGCGATCGTGCACAAGGCTCTCCAGAAGGCACCTCAGGACCGATTCCACACTGCGGCCGACATGAAGGCCGCGCTGGCGGCGCTCTAGCGCTCGGGCTCTCCCCTCAAAGGGGGCTCCGAGGGCGAGGCTCGTGCCGATCCGGTCGTAGGCGCGGCCGGCCTCGCGAGGATTGAGGCCGGCCTCGATCTCGCTGGCGCGCGGCGATTCCTCGGCAGAGTCGGCGCTCATGGCCAGGGCTCCCGGCGGGGGATCGCGTCTGCTGGGTCACGCTTCTCGCCGACACGGAACTTGGCGCTTCGCGCGCGGGGGTTGCGCTCGATCTCCTCCTCGTCCGCGGTGCGTGGCTTCTTGGTCAAGACTCGGGCGCGCTTCTCTTGCTTGAGGCCGCGGAGGAAGTTCTTGGCGATCCGATCCTCGAGGGAGTGGAACGAGATCACGCCGAGCCGCCCTCCGGGGGAGAGCAACTCCCAGAGCGCTGGGAGCGCGCGCTCGAGCTGCCCGAGCTCGTCGTTGACGGCCAGGCGGAGGGCCTGGAAGGTCTTGGTGGCGGGGTGGATCGGCCTCTTGCGGCGTCCGCGCGGAGCGCGGGGCCGGGGAAGCGCCGCGGTGACGATCTCGGCCAAGGCGGTCGTGGTCCGGATCGGGGACCGGCGCCGCGCGTCGACCAAGGCGGCTGCGATCCGGCGCGAGCCACGCTCCTCGCCGAGCTCGTAGATCAGGTTCGCGAGCGAGACCTCGTCCAAGTCGGCGATCAAGTCGGCGGCTGAGGGACCCTGGGTCGGGTCCATTCGCATGTCGAGGGGTCCCTCGCGCATGAACGAGAACCCGCGCTCGGGCTGATCGACTTGCATGCTGCTGATTCCAATGTCGAGCAGGATCACGTCGAAGGGCCCGGCCTGGGCGTCCTGTGCGGCTCGCGCTCCGTCGGCGAAGGTGGAGTGAACGAGGAGCGAGCGCTCCGCGAGGGGTCCGAGGCGCTCGGTGGCCAACACGAGCGCGCTCGGGTCGCGGTCGAGGCCGAGCAGGCGCGCGGTGGGGTGAGCCTCGAGGAGGAGTCGGCTGTGTCCAGCGGCTCCCAGGGTCCCGTCGAGGATCCAGCCAACGGGGCGCTCGAAGCCTCGGCCCAAGAGGTCGTCCACGATCGCGGGGAGGACGGGGAGGTGTGGGGCCGAGCGATTCACAGGCCAATGGTCCGACCTCGGAGGGGCCGGCGCCAGCCAGGGCTCCTTGCTGTGAGACAACGACTTAGGACCGATTCGGGCAGTCTCTAAGTCCAGTTCCCCACCGAGGAGGGCTCCGCCAGACTCACGGGCGTTAGGGAGGAACCGACTCGTGTCCGATACGCCTGAACCAACACGCCGGGAAGACGTCGCAGCCCTGTTTGCTGCCAGTCGCCTCGAAATGAGCGAGGGGCTGCGCGCCCAGACCCACGAGGTCGCCAGTCGCGTGTTTGGGCTCTCCGAGACGCCCTCGGGACCCCTCGAACCGGGCGAACTCCTCGGCGCTTATCGGATCAAGCGACTGGTTGGCGTCGGCGGGCAGGCCTTCGTCTATGAGGCCGAGCACACCCAGATCGGACGTCGGGTCGCCCTCAAGGTCCCCCTGGCCGACGTCGCCGAGCGCCTCCTCAATGAGGCGCGGCTCGCGGTCAAGCTCGACCACCCACACATTGTGCGGGTCGAGGACGTGGGCGAGGCCCAAGGCCCGAACGGGACGATCCCTTTTCTGGTCATGGAGTTCCTCCCCGGCGGGAACCTCGCCGAACGCCTCGCTCTTGCGCCCGAGGGCCTCCCCCTCGACGAAGTCCACGCGATCTCCCGCGCCCTCCTCTCCGCCCTCGATTCGGCCCACACGAACGGGATCGTGCACCGCGACGTCAAGCCAGCCAACGTTCTGTTCGACGCAGACGGCAAGGCGAAGCTGAGCGACCTCGGGATCGGCAAGCTGGCGACGTCGGGCGCCGACTTGGCCCACTCGATCGAGCGGAGCCAAATGACTCAGGGCGCGATCGGGACGCCGGCCTTCATGGCTCCCGAGCAAGAGAACCCTGAGCTCCTCAAGGGCGAGCAGATCGACGGGCGAGCCGACTTGTTCAGCTTCGGAAAGCTCCTGTTCACTTGCCTAACGGGCGCCAGCCCGACCACGATCCGCCCTCCCTCGCGGCTTCGCCCCGAACTCGACGAGCGTTGGGACGAGCTCGTGTTCCGTTGCCTCGAGGAGCAGCGTGATCAGCGCCCCGCCTCCGCGCTGGAGATCCTGGCCGAACTCAAGGCGCTCGAGGTGGCGGCCGAACCAGCCCCCGTGGCGCCCCCGCAGGTCTACGTTCGTCCCAAGACGAAGACCCCAGATCGGCCCGCGGCGGTCGTCGCCAGCCCGACGCGCGCTCAGCCGCGGGCGGTCAAGAGTTCGGCTGGGTTCTTGGTCTTCGCGGGCCTCGCGGCCTTCGGTCTCGGCTTGGCGGGGGTCCTCCTCCAGAGCCTCGGCGCGACCCCGTTCGCGGCCGTGCTCGGCGGCTACACCGCCTTCAACAGCTTGCTCTTGGCCTGGTTTGCAAACAGCGAGCGCCGCTCCTCGGTCTCGGTCGGAATTCCGGGCGCGCTCTTGCTGGCAGCTCCGTTGATCGCTTGGGAGCCGCTCCTGGCCTTCGCCCAGCGGGCGACGCACACTCTCGATCGGGTCGGGTTGGCTCACGGCCTTGGGATCGCGACGATCGTGCTCGGCCTGGTGCTTGGCATGGCGCTCAGCGTCCGCGCCAATCGCCAGGAGCAGATCCAGGCGATTCAGCGGCCCCGGGCCCACGTGGTGACCGAGTCGGGCTGGTCCGCGACCTGCCTGACCTGCCTCCAGCTCGGCGGCTGTGGAGTCTTGATCCTCGCGATCGCCGTGCTGGGCCTCGTGTTCCTCGCGGCGCTGTTCTAAGCATGGTTGCGACGCAGGTGGCGCTGACTTTCGCCGAGGCCTTGACTGGGATCTTGCTCACCGAGGCCGGTTCACGCGCCGAGGCGTCGAACGCCTTCCGACCGACCTTCAAGACGCGGGGGGAGGCGGAGCCGGTCTTGGCCAGGTTCCTAGATCGCTACCCTCACTCGGAGTGCGTGATCACGAGCAGCGACGGGACGACTTCGCGCCGGACCAGCCCCAAGCTCAGCGAGTGGTTCAACGAGAAGCGCGAGTGGGAGCGCTGGCGGGGCTCGGGTTGGCTGAACCGCTGGCTGAACGAGGAGCCCGAGGGGCGCTACTTTCGTGCGCGCTCCAACACCTGCGCCGTGACTCCCACAGGCGACGTGCCTTTTTTGCTCGAGGTCACCCAGAGCACTCGCGCCGAGGGGCGGGACACCTTGCGCGTTCGCGTCCAGGTGAAGTCGGGGACGCCGGCTCCTCGGGCGCGGGCCATTGCTCAGACGCCAGAGGGGCCTTTGGCGGTCGAGATCCTCTCGGCTCCTCCAGGCGGGGCCTCAAAGTCAGGGCGCGTCACGCTCTTGGTCCAGGCCCCCTTAGCGACGCCCCCTGAAGCGCTGCTCGGTTTGACCCTGGAGCAGGTCGGCTGATCCGACCGACTACCCGACTTGCGGGAGTCGGCGTCCCCCAGCGACACGCGTATTGACTGGAGCGACCTGGGGCCGGACTGGCACCGGGGAGATCTCGCCGACCACGACTGCCTCGTCTTGGCAGCCGCTCGAGAGGCCAGCGCCGACGAGGGTCAGGAGCGCGGCTGCGGCCCGCCAGATCGAACTCGAGCGCCGCCCGCTGCGGAGCCGACTGGGGCAATCGGTGGTGACCAGGCGGCCGTCTGCTCGCTTACGAAAGCGTGCACAGATTCGCTCGCCCTGTGCTGCGCGTTCCAAGAGCGCGAGCGCCTCGTGGTCGGGGAGACTGCTCAGGTTGTAGACCTCGTTGTCGCAGCGGCAGCAGTGGCGCACGAACTCGTCGCCCGCCATGGCTTCCCAAGATTCGGCGCAAGGGCTCGCGACTTCGATCGTGTCCAGGAGACTCATGGGGTGCTCGGGGCCTGAGTGCTTACTTCAGCTTGCCGGCGGTCGGCAGGCGGCGGGGGGTTCGCTCCTTCTTGGTGGCCGGGACGACCTTGACGGGAGGCGCCTTCATCTTGCCCATGATCTTCCTATCGGGGTCTGCAGGCTTGGGGGAGAGAGGAAGGAGGGGCATGTCGTCGGGGGCGACCATGTCGCCCATCATATCGACCACGCCCATTTCGACTTGGGGGCAGCAGGGCCCGGTGCCGTCGCAGCAAGGGGTCTGGGCGTTGGCCGTCGTGGCCGTGGTGCCCGGCGTGCCCGTCGTGCCCGGCGCGACGCCGTTTGCCGACTGCCCTTGCACCACCCTCGGGGCGCCCATTGTCGCGGTCGTAGCGACGACGCTGTCGGTGCAGCCCGCCGCGAGACCACCGGCCAGGGCGAACAGGCCAGCTGCGACCGAGCGGACTTGGGTCCACTGGCTGCGAGTCTTGCGGACCCGCGTCGGGCAATCGGCCGTCAGGACCGTCCCGTCGGCGCGTCGCCGGAAGCGGACGCAGACGGACTCGCCGCTCTGAGTCCGCCGCACGAGGGCTTCTGCTTCGCTACGAGCCATGCCGCTCAGGTCGTAGACGGTTTGCTCGCACTTGTCGCATTCCCGCTGACGAGCGTCGCCGGTCATATCGCCCCAAGACTCGTGGCAGGGGCTCGCCACGTCGATTCCATTCAGCCAGTCGCTCATGTCGCCTCCCTTGTGGGTTACGACGGCTTCACAGCGAGGGGCCCCAGGTTGGGGGTCGGAAGTCGGCGACTGCGTTAAGTCGTTTGACAACAAGTCTGACTCGGATGTGGGCTCCCGGAGGGGTCATGGCTGCAGGAGAGAAGCCCCCAGGTGAGGGGGGAATCTTGTTCGGAGACGTTCGCTTCCCATGACCCCGCGTGGTGGCTGTTCCCTTCTCGCCTTCTCACCCCTTGAGCAGTAGGGTGGCGGGGGTGATCACACACATTCCGACCGACCCGAGCAAAGACTACGCGGTGATGAAAGTCCTCGCCCAGCTCCGTCGGACGGCGGGCGCGGGGCAGGTTCGGCGCCTGACCTCCGGCCTTGACCTGAGTCGGATGAAGCCGGGCGAGGTGCTCTATATTGCCGGCCACGGGGTTATGGGCAGCTGGCAAATGAGCGGAATCAGCGTCAGCGGGCTGCTCTCGATCCTCAACCACGAGCGAACTGGGCTCCCGATTGACGCTGGCGGGGTCTGCATTTTGACCTGCTTTAGCGGCATGCAGAAGCCGTCGGGCTCCGTCGCGGACCACGTCGCGCGCGGCCTCAAGCACAAGCACATTCGTGTCACCGGGATGTGCGGATTCGCCTACGGCTCCCCCCAAACCGAAGCTCGTGGGACCGCGAGCGTTTTGCCCGAGGAGTTCGGAGCCCCCTACTCCCAGGGCGCCAACTCGATTCACACCATGCTCCGAGGTTTGACGGCCCCCCCGCGCGATGCGGATCGCCGGTCGCCGAATCCGGCGCGGGCAGCGTGTCAGTGACGTGGTTCCGGACGCTGACCTCCGCCATTGGTCTCAGGACTTCGCCCGCAAACGTGACGAACTTGAGCGGCGAATGAAGCAGGTCGTCGCCGAGTGCGCCCGCAGGTCCGTCGCTGGCTCCTTGAGCCAGCCCAGCCATAGCCCCGCGGCGAGATCTGTCGACGCACTCCACAGCAACCGCGAGTTCCAAGACCTCGTCCGCCGTCAGTACAACCTGCACGAGGACGCTGGCTTCTTCCTCGCCCGGAACAAATCGACTTACACCACTTAGGGGGTCCGAGGCCCTCGCGCGATCCTGGCTACTCGACGTGAAAGATCGCGACCGAGTTCTTTGTCTTCCAGATCACCTCGGCCCGACCGTCCCCGTCGAAGTCGGAGAGGAGGAGGTCTCCGGGACCGTCACTCTCTGAGACGAACACTCGGTACCAGACGGGGTCTGCGAAGTCCCCGTTTCCCTTCCCGCGGATGATCCCGACGCTATAGGTGACCGCGGTTTGGTCCAAGGCAGCGACGACGACGTCCACAGCTCCGTCCCCGTCGACATCCGCGCTGTCGATCGCAAGGAGCAAACCACTCGTCCAACCCGAGAGCGGCGTGAAGGGCACGAGGTCGAAGGTCCCGTCGCCTCGGCCTCGAGCCATGGTGAATCTGGATCGCCAGGAGAGGACGTCGAGGTGTCCGTCGCCGTTGAAGTCGTTGGTCGTCATGGTGCTCACGTAGCCCCAGGCGACTCAGCCCCTCCTCACGCTGGCGCACGACCTGAGCGATGGCCTCTCGTGCGTCCTGGCCAAGAAGCGCGAGCGCGTGGGCCTTCAGCCCGTAGTGTTCGACGTGAAGTGCTCTGCTCTTGCCCGTAGATAACGGCGTAGCTCGCGTAGAGAACTCGCCCGCCCGGGTCAGCGAGGGAACTCGCTCTCGTAGCGACGAGCGCGACGAAGACGCTCGCATGCGTGCAGGTACGATTTCCTGCGCGCGAATCGAGGTGTCAGCCGGGCTTGGCCATGAGGCCGCGCTGGCGCTCCACCCGGACGTCGCCACCCTCGATTGGGCCGACGAGGACTGAGTCGTGGATCTCGTCGCCGCGGCGATCGGCCTCCTCGGCCTCAGGGGATTGCCCTGGCGATTCCCCCGGGGTCTTACCGCTGCGCAAAGGAGCTACGCCGGATCCTTGCTAGCTGCCCGCGCCCAGCTACCCCCGCTCGCGGCCTGAGCCGCGGCGGGCAGGCTCCTTCCTCCACAAGCCCGCAAACTCGACCTCGCTGAGCCCTGAGCCCAGCGAGGCGCTTCTGTGTACGCGTAGCGCGAGCTTCGGGGAGACCGAAGGCTCGGATTGCGGGAGGAGGTGCTTTCTCGCGGTCTCTAGCGTGCTGGTTGAAGCCCACCTTGGGACGGGCTGAGCAGGCGGCCGAGTCCCCTCCTTCGTCGCAACCCGTCAGCGCTTAGGCCGTGTGACCTCGCGCGTGTAGCGGATCGAGCCTCTTCCTATTCCCGGGCCAGCGGTAGGGTCAGCTGAAACGACTACCTCCACGCGCGCATCGAGCTCGATCTTCAGAAGTCGGGGGCCCTTGGGGTCGAAGGTTAAGTGACCTTTCCAGACCGATCGGGTGGACCAGCCTCTAAAGGGCACGTTTGACTGAGTGAGTGTGAAGCCGAGTTCGATCACGGC
>JAESQQ010000168.1 GCA_016765095.1 Planctomycetota bacterium
CCCCCAAGGCCCCGCCGACCGGCCCTTGAGGAGCCTCTCTGCTACCTTGGCGGTAGCTCTCTTTCTTGGCGTTCTTGGCGTTCTTGGCGGTTCAAGTCGGACGAGGTCCTGGGAGCGGGTGCTCGGCGTGGGAGAATCAACCCAGCTTCATGCCCGCTGTGTTCCATGTCCAAAACGGTCTCCTCGCGGGTCGCGTGCTCCTGCTGCCCGACTCTGGCGCGCCGTGCGTGGTTGGGAAGTCGCTCGAGGCCGGGATCGTGCTGCCCGGCTTGAAAGTCGCCGAGCGGCACGCGCTCTTGATCGCGACGCCTTCGGGGCACGAGCTCGTCCCCGTGCGGCGAGCGATCTACGTCGACGGCGAGCTGCTGACAGGGCCTCGGCGCCTGGTGGACGGGGAGCGGATCAAGATCGGGGGCTACACGCTCCTCTATCGGATCGGGGAGGACGTCGACGAGGAGCCTGACGCCTGCACGAGCTGCGGGTCCGTGTTTGGACCGACGAGCGGGGACGCGACGCAGCTCGACGCTCTCGACCTCGGACGGGGGGCGGTCTGCGGACGGTGCCTCGATCGCCGCCTGCACCTGGACCGCGAGCTCGCGAGCTACCGGATCCTGCGCAAGATCGCGAACAACGAGGACGAGATCACCTACCTCGCGGTCGAGGGCGAGACGCTCCGGCGGGTCGCGGTCCGGATCCTTCGCGCTGACCGTCAAGCGCGGCCGGCCGTGTTGCGCCGGTTCCTGGCCCGGGCCTTGGCGGGGATCGCGATCGATCACCCCAACTTCCTCCCGGTCGAGGGGGTCCGAGTCAGCTCGGGGATTCCGTTCACCGTCGTGGAGCACCTCGAGGCCTCGACCAAGCTCGAGGTCGTGGTTCGCGACACCTCGCCTTCGACGGCGGCCGACTCCCTCTACGTGACCAACCAACTGACCGAGGTCCTTCGCTACGCCCGAACTCGCGACTTGATCGTGGCGAAGCGGAAGAAGACGGGTGTCCTCGTCGCGCCCGACGGCTGGGTGAAGGTCTTGGCCTACGACTTGACCCACGAGCTCGAGGCGCGCGTGGTCGCCACGGACGCGTTCGCGGACCTGGCGGAGCGCGCGGGCGCGAACGTCAAGGAGCTCCAGACCATTCCTCCGCCCAAGACCGAGGCCGAGCAGCGCTTCGGCCAGCTCGCCGACGAGTTCGCCGAGGTCTATGGGATCGGGCGCCTCCTGTTCCAAATGCTCTCGGGGAACCCCTTCAGCGGTGGCTCGATCGACGCGGTCCGCCGCGCGAATCACGCCGGCCTCAAGCGCAAGAAGATCGAGGACGGCCCCATGGCGGGTCGTCACCCCTTCCTCGTCCAGCTCCTCGAGCGGGTCGTCGTCCCGACTGGCGAGGCGCGGATCCGAACCCTCCCCGCCTACGCCGACGCGAGCAAGGCGACCTTCGAGCGCTTGGTCGCCGCGGGGGTGATCGTCTAGCCCTGGTCTCCGCGGGCTTGCCTAGCTAGCTAGCTAGCCGCAGGGGGCCGCCGTCACTTCGCGACGACGAACACGACAACGTGGGTGGGTGTGTGTTCGCCGCTCTCCGCGTAGAACACCACCCCATGGCCTTGCTGCGGGCGGGCCCCCTCGTATTCGAGGTCCCCCTGCAAGATCGTCTGTGCAGGGACTTTGGAATCGTCGCCCAAAGATGACAGGTTCAGGCCAGCCCCGAACGTAAGGCGTAGCTCCACTTCTCCTGAGTCGAGGCAGCGAGCGCCGACGAAGCCCGAGACGACGCTACCGAGGGCGTAGCGTCCACTATCACCCCCCAAGTCGAGGTTGCTGTCGAGGCCAACGCAAATGTCGGCAAGCCCCGTGGGCCATCTGTCGACTGTTGGGGTGACGTCCCGGCCTAAGAAGCCGGGCGGAGTGAGGGCCGCAGCCAGCACCGTCGCCAGTTGCGCGGGGTCGAGGAGGCGCGCCCTGTAGGGCTCGTCATGCGTCAAGCGGGAGCCCAGCGCGTCGAGTCCTGAACTCCATCCGTTGGGGAGCAAGAGCGTCATGCGCTCAAGCCGGGTGCCGGCGCGGGGGTCGCTAACGCCTTCGCTGCTCGCGCAACCAACGGTAAGCAGCAGAAGAAGGCCCGCACAGGCCCCAAGAACGGCTCGCTTCATTTCCTCTCTCTCCTAACAGCCGGCGGTGGTTAGTTGTGTGAACAGGAGTCGGCGCAGGCACCGGCAGCTTAGCCGGCTTGGGAGGTTGGGTGCTAGCCGTCTGTCTCCACCCGACTCACATGCTCTCGTGGACGAAGCCTCGTCCCTCGGGGTGCCAACTGCAGCCCTAGAAGCTCTGGCCGACGCCAATGTAGTACTGGGGACCGAGGTCGTTCGTCTCGTCGATTCGGAAGCCGACGTCGAACCTGAACACGAATCGGCTCACACCGAGCGTGTCGGCCCAGAGCCGAATCCCGATGCCGGTTCCCCACTTCCAGTCGGTGCGTGCACGGAACACTGCGTCGAGGTCCTTGCCGACGTCCCCTGCGTCTAGGAACACGACGGTCTGGACGCGGCGAAGATAGAACAGGTAGAGCAGGTTGAGGTCGAGGTCCGTCCAGAGGGTCTGACGGATCTCACCTCGGACTGCCAGCAGGGCGCGGTCGACGAAACGGCTCGTGCGGACCCCGCGGATGGCCCCCTCGCCGCCGGCGTCGAACAGACGCTGAGTTGGGATGTCGTTCCCGACGACTTGACCGAGCAGAAGCTCGGCGCCGAAGGTCGTGCCTCGGATCGGGCTGTAGATCAGGGTTAAGTCGGCGTCGAACTTGTGGAACCGAAAATCCGTCCCGAAGTGACGATCCGAGAGCTCGTAGTGGAATCCGAGCGCAGCGCCTGTGCTCGGGTCGAGGCGGAAGCGCCGAGTGTCGATCGAGAGTCCTGCGCCGTAGCTGACGAGGGTGCCCTTGGACTCCACGAGGCCCGTGGACGCCTTTAGGACGCCTTCGTCGAGTTCGGTCACGGTCGTGTCGACCCCGAGCCCGAGCCCGAACCGGCGCTGGTCGATCGCCCAGCCGAGGCCGTAGCTGTAGCCGACGTGGACTCCCTTCTCGTCCCTCTCGTAGAACGCGTCGACGGCGATCCGGTGCGAGTAGTCGTAGCCCGGGATCATGGTGAAGCCGATCGCGGCCTCGGTCCGGCCGCCGCCGTTTATGTCTGGGCGGAATCGGATTCGGTTCAGGAGGAGCTTGACCGGCGCCAGGGGGATCCGATCTGGGCCCGCGATCGTCTGGTTGATCCGCCCGTCTGGGTCGAGCACGATCGGGCTGAACCACCCGCCGCCGTGGCGAAGGACGACCTCACCCATGTCTCCGCGGCCCTCCCAGCGAACGCGGGTCTCCTTTCCGTCTGCGTCCACGCCCGCGACGTCGACGGGCTCACCGACTGCCCCGATCCTCGCGTCCCCCTTCCGCTGAAGCCTGAGCTTCACGTCGCGGGTCCCGTCGTCGTGCTCGCGGAGCGTCTCGAGCTCTTCGATCGTGAGGTCCTGGAGCGGAGCGCGGCGTCCGCCACCGCTCAGCCAGAGCGCGAAGAAGCCGTCGAGGCCTTCGCCCGCGAGAGCCGCAGCGTGAGCTCGGGGGGAGATTCCCGTCGGCTGCAAGGCGGACTGGATCCAGGCCTCGAGCGGCTCCGGGCCGAGCTTGTCGCGCAGCTTCTCGAGCACGACTCGGCCGCGAGCTCGGCGCGAGAGGGCGCGGGCGAAGGCGTCAGGGACGGAGTCCCAGGGCTCGTAGAAGCGTCCGTAGAACAAGTCGGAGCCTGGGAAGCGCGGCGCCCGCAGGAGCCTGTCGATCGCCGGAATGAAGTCGAAGAACTGAAGACCGGAGCGGATCTTCTTGCCGTCGAGGCCGGTTCTGTTCCGGGCCCAGTTGCGCGCGATCCACCAGGCGATCGCTTCGCAGATCCAGTCGCGGTCGGGTCCAAGCTCGCGGGTCGCGAGTCGTTGGCGGGTCAGCGAGAGGATCGCGGCCCGACCGACTTCGAGCTCGTGAAAGCGCTTGAGCGCCGGAAACACTCGGAACAGGCGGTCCGAGTAGAGGACGATTTGGTCGGCCGGCTGGAGGAAGCGATCTCGGAGAGGGGCCATGGCGAAGATCAGGCTGCCGACTGGGGCCACTCCCCCGGCCTCCAGGTGCCAGGCGCTCGCGGCGCTGCGCACGACGCGGGCGATCGTCTGGATCCGGTCTTCGTCCTCGCCCTCGGGCGCGAGCACCAAGACGGGAGGAGTGTCGTCCCCGCGAGGTTTCTCTTGGACCCAGACCAAGTCGGGTCCAAGCGCCAGGGTCGGGGACTGGCCAGTCCAGTGGACCGTGGCGCCTTGTTGGGCGCTGACCCGGGCGCCCGCGAGGAGCCCCTTCCAGCGGGCGGCCTCGCCGCTCTTGACGGGCGTGAGCTTGAGCTTGAGCTGAGCGTGCGCTGGGGGGGCGCGGTGGTCGCCGTCGGGGAGATAGGGGAGGAATCCGCCCTCGAGCACGAGGCGTCCGTCTTGGTAGCCGAAGGTTCCAAGACGCCTTGGGATCTGGAGCAAGGCGCTGAGTTCGAGCGAGATCCACGCGCCAGGTGCGAGGGGGCGGGGAAGTTGAATCCAAAGCGCGCAGCCCTCGGGGAGTCCGGCTGCGAGCGCGGGGGAAGTCACGAGGGGGGTCCCGCTGCTCGTGAGCGACGTGAGGCGGAGATCGCCGGGTGAGGACCAGCGGCTGTAGAAGCGATCGAAGACGATGTCGTCGATCTCGGGGTCCTGGGTCCGAAAGCGCGCAGGGTAGAGCACGAGCGGGAGCCGCTGGACGTGGTTGGGCGTCAAGTTGCGGAGCTCGAGGGTTCCCTCGATCGCGAGCTTGCGTCCCGTGGGGTCGAGGGTCAGTTCCAGCCGGCCTCGCTGGCCGAGGGGTTCTTCGCTCGCACTGACGTGGGTCAGAGCGCAGCAGAGAAGAAGCAGGGCGAGGACGGGGGCGAGGCGGGGCAAAGAGAGCCTCC
>JAESQQ010000169.1 GCA_016765095.1 Planctomycetota bacterium
AGCCAGCATGGCGACCGCCCGCGCGGGGCGAATCCCCCAGGCCTGAGCCGCCCGGAGCAGGACGCGCCGCTCCGCGGGTTCTGGCATCCCCGTCCGCGGCACGATCGCGCGCGCGAGGTAGTCGAAAGCCTCGATCCCCTCCGCTGAATCTGCGAGTCCAACTTCTATAGACACGAGGCGTCCCTCCGATCAAGGGCAGGCAAGGAAACGTTCACCGGTCGTCAAACCTAGGCACACCGACCTCAACCGGACCGTACTTGCCGCCTGCCCTGGAGTCGACTCCGTCCGTATCGAGCGTTCTGCCCAGGATCGTGACCGTCCAGCCTGAGACGACGTCGTCGACCCGAGAGACGGTGACCATGTGCGCGGCTCGAGTCCGCTCCAACCGGGCGGGCGGCAGAGCGTTCGTCATGGCCCAGAGCGCTTCGGTGTCGCGCTTCTTGAGCGCGCGGAGCACGGCCTTGGCCGCTTGATCGATCGTCGCGAACAGCGGCTTGGGTGATCGTGCGCGGTCCCGCTCGTGCACAAACCATCCGCCGCCTTTGACCTTCGTCGCCCACAGGAGCCAGCTACCGGCCTCAATCTGGGCCTTCTGCTCGCGAAAGACCCGCGCGAGAGCTCTCTTGAGGAGCGTCAGGTCTTCGCTCAACAGGACCCGCTCGTAGCGCCGGGCTATCTTTCGATAGGCCGCGAGCGCGCCCTCGAGCGCGCGCGCGGCGTCGAAGCGAGCCGTCCACGAGACCGCGACCGTCGCGACTTGGTCTCCGCAGCGGCTGTGTCGGTCACCGTTGGCCCGTCGCCCGATCGTGGTCTCTCCGAGCCGAAAGTTCTCGATCTCGAGCGCGTCGAAGTAGGCCTGCGTCGTGAGGACAGCGTCGGTCGGGAACCGCCTCAGGGCCGCCTCACTCCGAGTGCTCGGCGGGAGGGTCCGGAGCAAGGGCCTCCAGGTCTCGTCGCTTGAGGGCCTTGAGGGTGGCGCGGGCGGCGGCTCGCGGCGACGCGGAACCCGCGGACTCGACGCCGGCCCCTAGAGCCACCAGCGGGTTGAGCTGACGAATCGGCACGACCTTCGCCCAGTCGACGCCTCGCGACTTCGTCCCCGGCTTACGAAAATTGAGCACGAGGTCGGAAGACCCCGACCACTGCAGCTTCCCCCTGCGGACCCAGAATCGAGAGGAGCTGCCGAGCTCGTTCTCGTCGTCAGGCGTCTTGAGTTGGAGCACCCCGCCGATCAGCAGCGCGGGCTCGTAGCTGATCACGGTCGACTTCCCGTCGCTGTCCCAAAGCTCGAGCTTGTTCTCCGCAATCCGCAACCGCTGAACTTGAGCGTCTGGCGGTGTGATCGGCACGATCGTGTCCGGGTTGGTCATCGTGGTCGTGGTCCTTGTCAGCATGCAGGACAACATCGACGACGACAGCGGGGGCACGGGTCGGATCCCAGGCACCAAGATCCGGGGCAACTTCCGCGGGAAGTAGGACGCTCCGAGGCGCTCCGCCTAGACGCTTCTCCCCCAGTCCCGCAGAATCGCTCCATGGGACGCGAACCGATTCCAACCTGGTTCTTTGCCGTCGTGATCGTGCGAGACGACCGCGGTCGGTTCCTCCTCGTGCACGAGCGCAAGCACGGCCAGCTCTGGTTCTTCCCCGCCGGGCGCGTTGAGCCGGGCGAGACGCTCCAAGAGGGCGCGCTGCGGGAGACCCTCGAAGAGGCGGGGATCCACGTCGAGCTGACCGGCGTCTACCGCGTCGAGCACTCGCCCTCTGCCCCAGGGGCCCGCGTGCGCGTGATCTACAGCGCCCGACCGATCGACGACACCCCGCCCAAGAGCGAGCCAGACGACGAGTCTCTCGAGGCGGCCTGGGTGACCCTCGCGGACCTCGACCAGCTCCCGCTCCGAGGCGCTGAGGTCAAGCGCCTGCTGACCGAAGTCGCTGCGGGTGCACCTGTGTATCCGCTCTCCCTGATCGCGCGGGAGGGCATGCCGCTCCACTAAGGGGCCTGTGGCAGCCACAGTCACGTGACCACCTCCGCGCTCCCGCACGCTCAGTGGAGATAAGGGAACGGCCAGTCCTTTGCTAACTGGTCAGAGAGGCGGTCGGCGAACTGCTGAGCGCCAGCCTAAGAGAGGACTGCCCATGAAAGTCAGCGACCTCATGACGACCACGGTGACGAAGGTCAAGGAGGCCGATCCCATAGCCAGGGTCCGCAGGATCCTGGGAAGGCAGCAGTTTCACGCCCTGCCCGTGGTGGACGAGTGGGGCTACCTGAGTGGGATCGTGACCAGTGCAGACTTCGTCAAGATCCAGGGCGAGGAGGCTCGGCACCAGGTCAAGGAGGTCATGCAGCGCCGCGTCTATACCGTCCGCGAGACCGCCGACGTCGTGCTCGCGGCCCGCTTCATGGCGAAGTACCACGTCCGACACCTGGTCATCGCCCGCGGCGGGAAGGTCCACGGGATCCTCAGCTCCTTCGACATGCTGAGGGCGCTGACCGAGCGAGACGTGCCGCCCAAAGAGCGAGAGGAGCTGGAAGACCCCCGTGCAGAGCTAGAGCGCCATGGCCTCAAGTTCGTGGACAGCCTCGCCAGCTCGGACTCCCGCCACTAACGAGCTAGGACGTCGCTCCCTCGGCTGGGCACTCCTTGGGCTCGTCCGCGACGAGACGATCGCTGTGCAGCCCGACCAGGCGCGCGACGAGGACGGCGAGGTAGAGCTGCCCGATCACGGCTTCGAGTGTGCTCAGGGAGCGCGCCATGGCCGTCGTTGGGACCACGTCACCAAAGCCCAACGTCGTCAGCGTGGTGAAGCTGTAGTAGATCAAGTGGGGGAAGCCGGCCAGGACAGCGTGACTCTCATGAGATCCGCCCAGCGGGTCCCGGAAGGCCCCTGGTTGGGAGTGCTCCATGAGCGAGAAGACCAACCCCCAGCCAAGGCCGATCAGCAGGTAGGCGCAGACGGCGGCTTGGAGGCGCTCGACGGTGCCCGGGCCGGGCTCTAAGACCCGCTTGAGGAGGGTCAGCCCCGTGAGCAAAAAGAAGAGCAGCCCGAGCACGTGGGCGACGGGTAACAGGGCGACGGAGCCGAGCAAGTGGCCCGCAGCGGTGGCCACGATCGCAAGCACCGAGAGGACCAGGGCCGCGAAGAACACGCCGCGATTCGGGCCCCGAAGCGCGCGCACCGTGAGGAGGAGCGCCCCCGAGACGAACACGTCGAGGAGGGCGGAGCCAGCAGGGTGCGATCCCAAGAGCGGATAGAGGACGAACAGCGCTAGGAGCGCGCTCAGCAGGAAACTACAACGCGTCCCTCTCGGGTGAATCTCTACGATTGGGTCGGACATGCTGGCAACCTCCTGGTTCGGCACCACCCGCAATCCGCGCTCCGAATCACGCGACGCTGCACGCGGCGGCGATCGACCCTACGCCACCCGCACCACGACTCGGACGGTGTCACGGCGCCGAGAATAGGAGTCTCGCTCGTGTGAGCCCGCAGGCATTCAGATCTGAAACGCCGCGCGTCCCCGCGAGCGCGATCTCCGGGATCCGCATCGCAGCTCGCGGGAGTTTGTACGCCTAGCTGGTCTTTACCGTTCAGATCTGAAAGCGTGAGCGCCCTCTGGCGGGCGGAGGCTCTTGATCGGAGCGTCTAGGTCGAGAGACATTCAAGCTCAGGTTCGCGCTCGGGGCCCCACCAAGCACAGGGCCCAAACGCGGCTGCGAAGAAGACATCCCCTTCGAGAGTGGTCGCGACGCAGCCCTCGCCCCGACTGGTACCAGACTTGCGTGACGGCAGGTTCGCGGCTGCCTCGAGCGGCGGGAGCATTCACATTACTGCCTTGATCACAGACCCAAGCTCACCGGACCTCCGGCGGCGCCCCTCTCAAGTCCGGCTGGGCTTGGCGAGCACCCTAGCCCTCCTCACGGCCGGCTGCCTTTCTTTGGCCGGTTGCGGCGCACTCGACTACAGCAGTCGCCTCGACAAGGAGGAGGCGCTCGTAGCAGGGCTTCGTCCAGGCGGCGCAGACCTCCTGCTGCCCCCGAAGGAGTCCCTCGCTCGTGGGGAGCAGGAGGAGGCCGCCGAGGCCGCCCTCTCCGGAGCGCCAACGCTGGAGCGGGTCGTCGAGATCGCGCTCCGCCGCAACCCCTCCCTGCACGCGACCCTCGAGCGCTGGGCCGAGGCCCTCGGGCGGCCTGCGCAGGCCTCGTCTTACGCCTTCCCGACCTTGACCTATCGGAGCAGCCGGGTCGTGCGTTTGCACGGAGTCAGCCTGACGCAGGTCGTCCCCTTTCCGGGGAAGCTGACCTTGCAAGGGGAAGTGGCCCTGGAGCTCGCGGGGGCGGCGAGATACGACTACGCCGCGCAGCGCAACACGCTGCGGGCGCTGGCTGCGAACCTCTACTACGGGCTCTACCTGAGGCGTCAGGAGCGCCGGATCCTCCAAGATAACGTCGAGCTGCTGGCTCGCTTCGTTGAGATCTCTCGGGCCCTCTATGCGGCGGGCCTCGTCGAGCAGGCCGACGTGCTCAAGGCTGAGGTCGAACGCTCGACCCTCCGGGCCGAGGAGGCTCGCGTCGCGGGTGAGGTTCGGGCTGCGGTGGCCGCGCTGAACACCCTCTTGGACCGCTCAACTGTGGCGCCCGTGGGCAGCGTCTCGGACCCCGAGCCGAAGGCGGGCGGCGAGGACCTCGAGGCCCTCTTCGCGCAGGCCCTTGACCAGCGTCCGGAGATCGACGCCGCGCTCAGCCGGGCGGCCTCGGCTGACGCCGCGGTTAGCCGGGCGAGGCTCTCCTACCTGCCCGACTTCGTGTTCGGGGGGGGGTATTCGCGGAGTCGGAGGCTGGACAGCGGAGGCGGGACGGCTCAGGTCGGCGTGATCTTGCCGATCTGGCTTGGCCGGATCGCGGGCGAGGTCGACGAGGCCAAGGCCCGCGCGCGCCGAACTCGCTTTGAGATCGAGGGCGTTCGCAATCAGGTCCTTCAGGAGGTCGAGCAGGCGGCTGCTCGGCAGGAGGCCGCGCGCCAGCGGATCCGGATCCTCGAGGAGGAGGCCGTCCCCCAGGCTCGGCAGGCGATCGACGTGTCTGAGGCGGCCTACCAGGCTGGGAAGATCGAGTTCCTCTCCCTAATTGACGCCGAGCGCTTGCTCCTGGCGGCTGAACTCGCCCGCTATCGCGCGTTGGCGGATTACGGAGCCCGAACGGCAGACCTCGAACGCGCGATCGGCAGACCGCAGGAAGCGACGGAGTAACTGTGAATACCACCGGCCCCTCGAAGACTCCCGGAGCCGAGCCCTCGGGTTCAGACGCAGAGCTTCCCACCACAGACGCAGGCTCGGAGGGTCCGCCTCCCGAGGCCGTGAGCTCGCCTCTCGCTGGCGAACCCGAAGCCGAAGGAGAGGCTCCCGAAGCCGAAGGAGAGGCTCCCGAAGCCGAAGGAGAGGCTCCCGAAG
>JAESQQ010000170.1 GCA_016765095.1 Planctomycetota bacterium
GACGCAGTCGCAGGGCTCGAGGCTGCCCAGACTCTGGCCGGTGGCATAGACCGTGAGGCTCGCGCTCGCGACGGGGGCCGGACGAGAGGCAGGCGCGTCCTGGGGGGCCGCCCCGAGCTGGCTCGTTCCGACCGCGATCCCCACGCAGAGCGCGAGCACGCCGAGGGCGCGCGTGGATCGGGGGTGGGTGCGGGCTTCGCTCATCGTCCTCCGGGCGCACGAGGTGGCCCGCAGCTTCATGGTACAGGGACCGTGCCCTCTAGAATTGACGGGTCTCCGCTTGGCTTTCCTGCGGCCAATCGAGCGGAGCAGAGCGGCTCGCTGCCGGTCGACCCTGCGAACGACGAGGCTTCGAGGCCCCGACACGCCAGATCGCAGCCCAACTGCGCCCTGCTGAGCGAGGCTTGCCCTTCCCCCGCGTGCTAAATTCCGCCCCAGCGGCGCTCTGGCGCCGGGGAGGCGCCATGAGCACGACCACCCCCGGGAAGCTCCTCGCGAGCTTTCAGGTCAACGGTGAGGAGCGCGAAGTCGCGTTTGCGCCCCACGAGACCCTCCTTGAGGTTCTGCGGGAACGGATCGGACTGACCGGGACCAAGCACGGCTGTGAGCTGGGCGAGTGCGGCGCGTGCGCGGTCCTCGTCGACGGCGAGCCGGTCCTGTCCTGCCTCCTGCTCGGCCTCGAGTGCGAGGGGCGTCAGATCGAGACGATCGAAGGCGTCCAGCGCGGCTCCGAGCTCCACCCGCTCCAAGCTTCCCTGGCCGATCTCGGCGGGAGCCAGTGCGGCTACTGCACGCCGGGCGTGATCATGACGGCCAAGGCCCTCCTTGAACGCTGCCCGAGCCCCACCCGCCCTCAGATCGAAGAGGCCCTCTCGGGCATCCTCTGCCGCTGCACCGGCTACCTCCAGATCTTCGAGTCGGTCGAGGAGGCCGCCGCCACCCTTCGCGCCGAGGCCAGCTCATGAGCGACGAGATCGAGCGCTCAGTCGATCCCCCCAACGCGGGGACGTGGAACGTGGTCGGCAAGCCGCGGCGGCGCGTCGACGGCCGGGCCAAGGTCACGGGCCAGACGAAGTTCGCAGACGACCTCGTGCTCCCGAACATGCTCTTCTGCCGTCTCCTCCGCTCGCCTTTCCCCTTCGCGAGGATCAAGTCGATCGAGACCACCAAGGCTGAGGGCATGCCCGGGGTCAAGCTCGTCTTGACCGGCAAGGACACCCCGGTCACCTACGGGATCCTGCCCGTCAGCCAAGACGAGCACCCCCTCGCCCAAGAGCTGGTTCGTCACGTCGGTGACCCCGTCGCGGCCGTGATCGCGACGTGCGAGGAAGAGGCCCAGGCTGCCTGCGAGGCGATCGAAGTCGACTACGAGGTCTTGACCACGATCAGCACCGCCGAGCAGGCGATCACGACTCCCGAGCCCCAACTGCACGCTTACGCCCAAGAAGGCAACGTGCACAAGCGCGTCGCGCTTCAGTTTGGCGACGTCGACGAGGCGCTTGAGAACTCGGCCCACGTGTTTGAGGACGTGTTTTTCTACGAGGGGAACACCCACCTCCCGATCGAGCAGCACGCCTCGCTGGCCGAGGTCGACAAGGACGGGAACCTCACGATTTGGAGCTCGACCCAGACCCCGCACTACCTGCACCGCGCGATCGCACGCGCGCTCGAGTTCGAGCCGCACCGGATCCGCGTGATCGCGACTCCCAACGGCGGCGGGTTTGGCGGCAAGTCGGACCCCTTCAACCACGAACTGGTCGTGTGCAAGGCGGCGCTCGTGTTGGGGCGTCCGATCAAGATCACGCTCAACCGCGAGGAGGTCTTCTACTGCCACCGCGGGCGCCACCCGGTCCAAATGAAGTTTCGGACCGGCGTCGACGCCGACGGCAAGATCACGGCCATGGACCTCGAGACCCTCCTCGACGGCGGGGCCTATGGCTCCTACGGCGTGGCCTCGACTTTCTACACCGGCGCGCTCCAGACCGTGACCTACAAGATCCCGCGCTACCGCTTTCGCGGCTGCCGGGCGTTCACGAACAAGCCGGCCTGCGGCCCCAAGCGCGGGCACGGCACCGTCCAGCCCCGCTTCGGCCAGGAGATCCAGCTCGACAAGATCGCGGTCGCGCTCAATAAGTCGCCCGTGGACCTGCGGCTGAACATGCTCGTCGAGCCCGACTCGCTGACGGCCAACTTCTTGACCGTGGGCACGATTGCGCTCAAGGAGTGCATTGAGAAGGTCGTTACGGGGAGCGGGTTCCGCGAGCGCTGGGGAAACCTGCCCGAGGGCCGCGGGTTGGGCTTGGCCTGCTCGAGCTACATTTGCGGGGCCGGGCTCCCGATCTACTGGAACAAGCTGCCCCACTCCGGCGTGCAGCTCCGCCTCGATCGAATGGGCTCCGTGACTGCGTTCTGCGGCGCGACCGAGATCGGGCAAGGGAGCGACGACGTGCTGGCGCTCCTCGTGGCCGAAGTGCTCGGCCTCGATCCGCAGGACATTCACCTCCGGACCGGCGCGACGGACATTACCCCGGTCGACCTGGGGAGCTATTCGAGCCGGGTCACGCTCATGATGGGCCACGCCGCGATCGAGGCAGCCCAGCGCGCGCGCGCGCTGATAGCCGAGGCCGTCGCGCTCAAGCTCGAGGTCCCCAAGGGGCGTCTCGTGTTCGCCGGACGGCGGGTGTTCGACAGCCAAGACCCAGAGGTCGGCATGACCTTCCGCGAGGCCGTCGTAGAGGGCGAGACGTTGCACGGGACGCTCGGGACGACGGGCTCCTATCGGCCGCCTCGCTCTCCGGCTCGGTTCCGCGGGGGCGGCGTGGGGCCCTCGCCGGCCTACAGCTATTCGGCGACTGTGGTCGAGGTCGAGGTCGACCCAGACACGGGCTGGATCGCGGTCGACAAGATCTGGATCGCGCACGACATAGGTCGCTCGCTCAACCCGACGCTTGTGCGCGGGCAAGTCGAGGGCTCGGTCTACATGGGCCTCGGCGAGGCGCTGATGGAGGAGTCGATCTTCCGGCGCCTGCCGGGCAAGCTCTCGCCGGCCCTGGTGCACAAGTTCCCCTCGATGCTGGAATACAAGAGCCCGACTTCGCTCGACATGCCCGAGATCGTGACGTATCTGATCGAGGAGCCCGATCCCAAGGGGCCCTTTGGCGCCAAGGAGGTCGGCCAGGGGCCGCTCCTTCCGATCATGCCGGGGGTCGCGAACGCGGTCTACGACGCGGTCGGCGTCCGAGTCGACGAGAACCCGATCACGCCCGAGAAGATCCTCAAGGCGCTCGAGGCGAAGCGGAAGGGCAAGGAGCCTCGCTACGGGCCGAAGTCCTTCCCTGAGATCCCTTGGGAGGATCCGTTCTGCGTTTCGCCCCCCTGGGAGGGCGGGGACGGGACTGCGGACAACGCGCCTCAGCGCAAACGAGCTGCGACCAAGGAGGTCTACCGATGATGCGCGCACCCTCCTTTGCCTACCGAGCGCCTCGCTCGGTCGCAGAGGTCGTTGAGATCTTGGCGGGCGAGGGTCCGCAGGCTCGCCTCCTAGCCGGCGGGACGGACCTCGTCCCCAACCTCAAGCGCCGCCAGCAGGTGCCCGTGACGCTCGTCGCCTTGCGCCGGGTCGAGGCGCTCAAGGAGGTCACGAGCGGGGGTGGTTTCCTGACGCTGGGGGCCGGGCTGACGCTCAGCCAGGTCGTCGGGCACCGCGACCTCTCGCCGGGCCAGCGCGCGCTGGAGGTCGCCGCGAGCAAAGTCGCGACGCCTCATATCCGCAACATGGGCACGATCGGCGGCAACCTCTGCCTCGACACGCGCTGCAACTACTACAACCAGAACTACGAGTGGCGCCAAGCGATCGACTTCTGCAAGAAGGCGCCTGGCCCCGAGGGGACCGCCAAGACCGAAGTCACGACCGGGATCTGCTGGGTCGCGCCGAGCAGCCCCCGCTGCTGGGCTGTGTCCTCGACGGACACGGCGCCCGCGCTCGTCGCGCTCGGCGCCGAGGTGACCCTCGTCTCGACGCAGGGTGAGCGGCGGATCCCGCTCAGTGAGCTCTACTTCGACGACGGCATGGCCTACCTGACCAAGCGTCCCGACGAGCTCCTGACCGCGGTCCACGTCCCGATCTTGGGCGAGGGCTGGAAGAGCACCTACTGGAAGCTGCGCCGGCGCGGCTCGTTCGACTTCCCCGTCCTGAGCGTCGCGGCCGCGATCAAGTTCGGGCCCCAAGGCGTCGTCCTTGAGGCTCGCATGACCCTGGGCGCCGTCCAGAGCTACCCGGTCTCGGTTCCGACCGACGCGCTCTTGGGACAGCCGCTGAGCGACGAGGTGATCGCGACGTTCGCGGCGGCGGCTTCCAGGCCCGCTCGGCCCCTCGACAACACCGACTACAACCTCTCGTGGCGCAAGAAAGTCTGCACGGCCTACATAGCCGGCGCGCTCAAAGAGCTGCGCGGGGACAGCCCCGAGCAGCTCGGCGTCCTGGCGCGGACAGCCGCCCGTCTGCCAGTCTTGAGTTAAGTCGCTTTGGGTTCGAGACACGCATGTTTGCTCGGGGTTTCGTAGGGGCGAGGTTTACCCCCGCCCGAGCGTTACGGCATGCAGCAAAGGCGGGCGGGGGTAAACCAGGCTGAAGTACCAACCTGCATTACCCGGCATAAAACGGTTACCGGGAAATGGGCTGATTCGTCTCTGA
>JAESQQ010000171.1 GCA_016765095.1 Planctomycetota bacterium
GGAGGCCCGCCCCGACCCGCCCGGCTCGAGCGAGGACAAGAGTCAGGAGGACCTCGATCGCCAGCTGAAGGTGATCCTCCTCTCGCCCCTGGTGACAGGGACGATCACGACGACCGCGATCGTCGTCCTCCCCCTGTTCGAGGTCTACGGGCTGCTCCCCTACGCGAGCCTGGGGATCTTGGCGGGGGCCCTGATGCATAGCTACGCGGCCCTGAACCTGCGTTTCCTCAAGCCGGCGAGCGCGTTCGACGACCTGCGCTTGTTCCCGGTCACGGCCAAGCTCTCGCTGGCGGTCGCCTGCTTCTGGTTGGCGACGGTCGTGCTCCTGGTCGGGGTCGTGCAGCTCCAGCTCGGGGGGAGCCTCGCCGAGCCGGCCTGGCAGCAGGCGTGGGTCTACGCCCTCGTCGTGGGGTCGCTCCCTGCTATGGGCCTGATCCTGTTGGCCCAACGGATCGTGACGCGACCTCTGCGTCAGGTAAGCGAGGCTGCGCTGGCCGTCGCGAGCGGGCGCACGGACGTGCGCGTCGAGCTCGATCAGGGCTCCGGTCGGGACGAAATGTCGCTCCTCGCCGAGTCGTTCAACAGCATGGTGGATCGACTCGAGCGGGACCTCGAGGTTCAGCGTGAGACCGCCCAGACGCTCCTGCGCACCGAGCGCCTGGCGGTGGCAGGCTCGCTCGCGGCTGGAGTGGCCCACGAAGTGAACAACCCCCTCGCGGCGATCAGCTCACTGGTGCAGATCGCGCAGAGCAAGGCCGAGAACGAGCGGACGCGTGAACTCCTCGGCGACGCCCTGGGGCACATGGAGCGGATCTCAGACGCCCTGCGCGACCTCCTCGACTTCGCGCGTGTCCCAGGACAGACGACGCGTCAGCCCTGCCGGGTCAACGAGGTCGTGGAGCGGACCGTGCGCCTGCTGCGCTACGACAAGCGCCTTCGCCAGATCGAGCTCTCGGTCGACCTCGACCCCGAGTTGCCCCTCGTGCTCGCCGACGGGGATCAGATCCAGCAAGTCCTCATGAACCTGCTCTTCAACGCGCGGGACGCGATCGAGTCTCGGCGCGAAGGCGAGCCCGAGGCACCGGCTCGGATCAGCGTCGTGACCGGCGTCGCCTCGGGCGAACTTCAACTGACTGTCAAGGACACCGGCTGCGGAGTCACCGCTGAGGTTCGCGAGCGGCTGTTCGAACCCTTCTTTACGACCAAGCCCCCCGGAGCTGGGACCGGGCTTGGGTTGGCCGTGTGCCGCGACTTGCTGCGTGCTCACGAGGGCCGGATTAGCCTCGAGAGCGAGGCGGGACAAGGGACTGAGGTCCTCGTTAGCCTCCCTCTATCCAAGGAGTCCCCGTGAGCAGGCGCAAGAACGCGACGATCCCAGAGGCTGAGGAGCCGCCGGTCCGGCGCCCGACGGTCTTGTTCGCCGAGGACGACGTGGCGCTCCGAGGGATCGTGGAGGTCCTCCTCGACGAGGCCGGCTTCGAGGTCCTCGCGGCCGCCGACGGAGCGGAGGCGCTCGCGCTTTTTCGAGGGCGCCTCGAGGACGGCTCGACGCCAGACGCCGTCCTGGCCGACATAAACATGCCCAACATGGACGGATTGGAGCTGATCGACGAGGTCAAGGTTCTTGATCCTCATGTGCCCGTGGTGTTTGTGACCGCCTACTCGTCGGTGGACAGCGCGATCACCGCGCTCCGCAAGGGCGCCTTCGATTACATCACCAAGCCCTTCCGCAACGACCACTTGGTCCGGACCGTGCGAAACGCCGTCCAGCAGCGCCGACTCACGACCGAGAACGCTAGCCTGCGGGCGGCGGTCCGGCGCGCCTACGGGAGCGAGGAAGTCGTCGGGCGCAGTCCGGGGCTGCTGAGCGTGTTCAGCCTCGTCGAGAAGGCCGCCCCGACCGGAGCCTCGGTCCTGATCTATGGGGAGACAGGCACGGGCAAAGAACTCGTCGCTCGGGCCGTGCACTTCGGGTCGCGGCGGGCCGAGGGTCCCTTCCTGAGCGTGAACTGCGCCGCGCTTCCCGAGGGCCTCCTCGAGAGCGAGCTCTTCGGGCACGAGAAGGGGGCGTTTACGGGGGCCGTCGCCAGCTCCAAGGGCCTGTTCCGGGCGGCAGAGGGGGGGACGCTCTTCCTCGACGAGATCGGCGAAATGGTCCCCGCCGTGCAAGCCAAGCTGCTCCGAGTCCTGGAGTCTCGAGAGGTTCGGCCCGTCGGCGGGACCGCCTCGATCCGAGTCGACGTGCGGATCGTGGCGGCGACCCACTGCGACCTCTACGCCGCGAGCCAGGAGGGGAAGTTCCGCGAGGACCTCTTCTATCGGCTGGCGGTGATCGAAGTCGACGTGCCACCCCTGCGGGACCGACCCGAGGACATTTCTCTCCTGGCGAGGCACTTCCTCGCCCGGCTCGCGCTCGAGCGAGGCGAACCGGAGCGGAGGCTCAGCCCCGAGGTCCTCGAGCGGCTGCGTGCATATGCCTGGCCGGGCAACGTCCGGGAGCTCATGAACTGCCTCGAGCGGGCGGTGATCGTCGGTGGAGAGACCCTCGCAGTCGAGGACCTGGGCCCGCGCGTCCAGGACGCCTCGGTCAGCGCGCCTGCCTCAGGCGCCACGCTCACACTCCTGGATCGAGAGCGCGAACACATTCGAGAGGTTCTGGGGCAGACGGGGGGTGACCGGAAACAGGCTGCCCAGCTCTTGGGGATCGATCTCTCGACCCTGTATCGCAAGCTCAAGCGCTGGGAGAGCGAGAGCCCCTCGGAGGACTAACTTTGCAGGGACGCCGACACAGAGAGGCTGAACGATTCAGCCTGATCCTCGCGGGGAAGAACGAACAGGGAATATCAACAGAGGGAATAGCAACGGCAACAGGAATCGACTGGCGGGCTGCGCGTTCGGGCTGCCTCGTGTGTGCAGCAACTGGGCACATGGGGAACGTTTTGGACCGGGCTGCGCACGCATCGTGCAGGAGCCTACGGACTGGTCTCTATTCTCTGTTGCCGTCCGCAATTCACTGTTGATATCCCCTGTTCGCCCACGCTCGGCGCACGCAGGCGATCGCTACGATCGCCACACACCCGCTACCCTCTCTCTCCCGAGGAGACGTCTGTGCAGCCCCCCGAGTCGGAATCAGAATACGAAGACCCCCTCGAGCGGCGCCAAAGGGACGCGCAGGCGCAGGAGGCGCGCGCCCAGAAGGCCAAGCGGATCCGAGTCGGAATCCTGTTGTTGATCCTCCTCGGGGCGGGGCTGGCCTATCTGAGGATTTGGCTGCTCGAGAACTGGACTCCAGACTGGGACGAGAGCCAGCTCGTCAGCGTTCAGATCTTGGTGCCACCCAACCTCGACTCGGACGAGCAGGAGCTCCTCGACGAGCTCGAAGCCTTTACCCTCGCGAGCGAGGGCGTGGCCAGCTTCACGGCCCTCGACGACTGGTTCTTGGCCGAGCAGCAGCGCTACGGAGTGGACCGCGGCGGGGTGAGCCCGGTCGTGCTGAGCGTCGCGGCCGCTCGTCCAATGGAGAGCGACCCAATCGCTCCGCCCTTAGGGGACGAGCCCTTCCTTGAGCGCTACCAGAAGACCAACGAATTCCTCGACTTCTACGCCAAGCACCGAACCGAGAGTCCGGCCACGAACACGATCTATCTGATCTTCTACCGCCGCTCGACGCACCCCGAGTTCGCCAAGATCCACTCGGTCGCGGACCGGCGTTCACGGAGCGGATTTGTGTTCGCCAGCCTCGACGAGAACGGACTCGAGACGGCGGTGATCAACATTAGTCACGAGCTCTTGCACCTGTTCGGTGCCAACGACAAGTACGAGAACAAGAGCTGTAAGTTCCCTGGCGGATATGCGGAGCCCTTTCGAGACCCGCGCCACCCGCAACGCTTCGCCGAGGTCATGGCGCAGGGGATCCCAAATGGCCCCGGCCAGGCGGAGACCGAGGTCAGCTCGTTTGGGGAGACTCGGATCGGCGTTCAGACCGCCACCGAGATCGGCTGGATCGACGACGCGCAGCGCGTGCGCTACTACGGGGGCGACCTTAGCGCGGGCCCGACTCTCGACGAAGAGGAGTGAGCAGGCGCTAGACCCTGACCAAGCGGCGCTCTTCCGAGCCGTGGCTGGTTCGGGTCGAGCGGCGGACGGGCGGCGCGACAGGCTCCGCCTCTGCGATCCCGAGTCGTCGGAGGACACGGTAGAACGCGTAGCGTGAGATCCCGAGCGCGCGCGCGGCGCCGGCCTTGTTCCAGCGCTCTGAGGCGAGGACACCCTCGACGTAGGCCTTCTCTCGGTCCATGAACTCGTCGAGGAGACCTTGGTAGCTGTGCGGACGGGGGACCGCTGGGGCTGCTGGCGCTCGCTCACCGAGGCGGAAGTTCTCGGCTCGAAGGATCCCTTCGGTGCAGAACAGGCTCGCGACGCGGAGGGCGTTTTCGAGTTCGCGCACGTTGCCTGGCCAGTCGTAGGTCGTCAGGCGGTCGAGGGCTGCTTCGCTCATGAGCGGGGCTGGGACCTTTTCCTCTTGGGCGATCTTGGCGAGGAAGTGCCTCGCGAGGAGGGGAATGTCCTCGGCGCGCTCGCGGAGCGCGGGGAGCTGAATCTCGACGACCGCGAGGCGATAGAGGAGGTCGCGGCGGAAGCTGCCGCTCCGTGCCAGCCCCTCGAGGTCGTGGCGGCTGGTCGCGATCAGGCGCACGTCAATCGGGATCGGTCCGTCGCTGCCGAGCGGGCGGACTTCGCGTTCCTGAAGCACGCGCAGGAGGCGGGCCTGCATGGGTCCGCTCAGATCAGCGACTTCGTCGACGAAGGGCGTGCCGCCCGAGGCGCGCTCGAAGAGGCCCGCGCGGCGACCGCGGGCCCCGGTGAAGGCCCCCGCCTCGTGTCCGAAGAGTTCGGACTCGGCGAGCCCTTCGGGGATCGCGCCGCAGGCTTCGCTCGTAAAAGGTCCGCTGCGTCGCGAAGAGCGGGCATGAATCGCTCGAGCCACGAGCTCCTTGCCCGTGCCGGTTTCGCCGCGAATCAAGACCGTTAGATCGCGGCTGGCTGCTCGCTCGATGAGGTCTGCGACGCGGCGCATGGGCGCGCTCGCTCCAATGATCTCGTCTTGCACAGGCGTTTCTTCCTTCTGCGACCCCAGTTGAGGTCGGCGGGTTCGGTAAGCGCTCAGCGCAAGCCTGGTGCCAGGCTCGGAATTGGGGGAGACCCTTGGTATGGCAGGACTTGTGGCCTGTGGCCTCTTTTCGTGCCCATTTCATGGCCCAACCCTGGGTCTCGGATCGTCTCGCCGATTTGTCGCGTGGGCAGATTTTGCCCACTGCGTCCCAACCTGACACGGACTTGAGCGCGCGGACGCCTCCGCCCTGGGATCACGCCAAGAGGTCTGAAGGCTTGGAAAGGGTCCAGGGCCAATGGATACTGCGCCTCGTGGCCACGACGACCTACCTAGCAGCCGAAGCGATCGGTGACCCGACCGAGCGGCACCTGAGAGCAGCGCTCTTCGAGCGGATCTTGGAGCGGGTGCACCGCTACTTCACGCGTGTCGTGTGGGACAAGACGGCTGTCGACGACTGCGTTCAGCAGACGCTCCTCGCCCTGGAGCGTTCGCTCCAAGAGGGGACCTACGATCCGACCCAGAGCTTCAACCGCTGGATGTGGCTCAAAGCGCACTCGGTCTATGTGGCGCACTGTCGCTCTCGGGCCCGGGCGCCGGCGTCCTTGCCCGCAGACCCGGCGCTCGCCGCCGCGCCGCCCGAGGCGAGTGTCGAGGCCAAACACGACGCTGAGGTCCTGCTCCGCCTCCTGCGAGAGGAGCTCGAGCCAGAGACGTTCGAAATGTTCGTGCTGTTCTTTGGCGAGGGCTACAACGTCAGCGAGGTCGCAGGGATCACAGGGCGTGATCGCAAGACCGTGCGCAAACGAATCCAATCTGCCAAGCGCCGTGCGCTTGAAGTGCTGGAAGGAGAGACCCCATGAGCCTCAGCCTAGGAGACGGCTTCAACCGACGGAAGAAGTTGGGAGCCGACATTCAGACCTGGATCAATCGCCTGAGCGGTGCCGGGTCGAACAAACGTCGCTACCGGACGCTCGCGATTGAGGGCCAGGGAGCGTATCTGCCCCAGCCTGGGACCGATCGCACGACGGAGCGGCACTACACGATCGAGGAGTGCCACCTCAAGCTCCAGAGTCTGCTGACTCAGGACCGCGAGTTGGCCTGCCGGATCTCGCTGACCAACCAGCGCGCGACCGCGGTCGTGACCGACCTCGACGGCGTCGAACGGGAAATGACGATCCCCGAGCTGCTCGTGCTCCGCAACGACTTGATCCCGAAGCTAGAGCAGGTCGCGCGCGCTGTTCCGCGGCGGGCAGAGGGCGTCAACGTCTACGAGACGGGCGAGGGCTACGTTCGACACCGCAAGATCGACAAGCTCGAGGAGACGAAAGAGACCCTGAGCGAAAAGGGGCACAAGGTCCAAGAGAGGCGCACGGTCGGCTACGAAATCGCCGAGACAACCGATTACGGGCTCCCCGTGCGCGACGCCTACAACGAGATCGATCGGGTCCAGGAGTTTGGCGAGCGAGTCAAGCAGGCGATCCAAGAGGCCAACAAATTTGAGCTCGTCGAGCTCTAAACCGGAGGCCACGATTCTGAGAGGTCGCCCACGAGTGTGGTCTCACGACTTCCCTTCGCGAGGAAGGCGACCTCGGTCAGGATCGTGCTCCGCTTTGATAGATTTGGCTTTAGTAAACGGAAGCGCACGATCGGGAGCGGTCAGCTCATGATGGTGACTGCCGTTTCGGGTTAACCAGACAAAGGGGGTAGCGGCTTTACTGAATGATGGTTCGTATGTTGTCAGATTGAAGTTGCACGCTAGTAAGCGGTCTACTTCGAGGATAGCGACCTCGTTTTCGTCACCCCTTAGGGGCAAACGGCATCGTCGTCAACGGCACACCGCAATCTGTATAAAAATGCAGGGCTACCATCGGCCCTAGACTGAAACCGCTGCCCCCGCTTTCAACGAGAAGAACCCCACAGCGCACAGCGCTGCGGGGTTCTTCCCTTTCCGGAGAGCCGTCCTACTTGTGGGCCGCCGTCCGTCCGATCTCGCCGCCAATGACCATGGGCGCCAAGCCGAGGTAGGGGTCCTCGATATCGACGTGCATGATCTCCTTGTAGACCCGCTTGGCCAGGGCCTCGGGCGGCAAGGACGGGTGGAGGAGGAGCAGGCGGTGGACCTTGCGCCGAAGAGTCTCGTTGTGACGACTGTCCGCGCTCAAGGTCGGGCGAGCCTTCGTGATCAAGACTTCCTTCTCGCTCGGCTCGGCGCGCTTGGCGAGAGCCCTCCCCAGAGGACGCTCGACCCTTTCCTTGCTGGCCGGCTTGACGAGAAGCTCCACGAGCGCCCCCTTGAGCGGCGCCTCGACCATGCCCTTGCTGGCGGGCATGACCAGACGCTCTGCGAGCGCCCCCTTGAGCGGCGCCTCGACCATGCCCTTGCTGGCCGGGTTGACGGGAAGCTCTGCGAGCGCCTCCTTGAGCGGCGCCTCGACGCCGCCCTTGCTAAACGCGTATTCGATCACTCGCTCGGCTTCGGCCTTGCCGAACTCGACGACTTCAAGCCCTGCGAAGGGATCAGCGTTGGAGCCTCCGAGGGCGTTCTTGAGCGGGATCTCGACGGCGCGCTTGGACTCGGTTATGACCCCTCTTCCCTCGCCCACGCTGTTGTCAGGCACCTGCAACGCCGCCTTGAGCGGCGCCTCGACCTCGACCTTGCTCGCCGGATTGAGCCGCGCGAGGTACGCGGCGAGAGGGTCGACCGGCTTGGGGAGCCGATCTTGGGGCAAGTCCGGGTCGATCGCGATCGCGCGCTTGAGGGGGCCCTCGACCACGGCCTTGGTGATCGCATGGGTCTCCTCGTAGCGGGCCAGGCCCTTGAGGTCGCCCTCGTAGGTCACGGTCGTGAACCCAATGGTCGGGGTGTGCTTCTTGTTCAGAGCGCGGATCCCAGCGGCGTGACCGCCGCTGAGGGCTGCCTCGTGATAGCGAAGGGTCGCCATGCCGGCCTGAAGCTCAGGCTGCTTGCGGATCGCCCGATAGAGTTCGAGGCCTTCCTTGAGTCGACGGAGATAAGTCGCCTCGTCATTGAGTCCCGTAATGACGTCTAGGGTCTGTCCGTTGGGGAGGCAAATGTAGGTCGCGATATTCCCGTTGAGCGTGCGCTCCAGGACGCGTCCCTTGCCGAAGTCGATCGTGACCTTGGGCACGTCTCGGACGTTGACCCAGTGGGGGACGAAGGACTCGTTCATGACCTTGGCGACGGTTGGGTTGGAGAACAACACGGTCCTCGCAATGCGTGCGTTGGTTCAACAAAACTCCTGGTCGAGGTTTCCCAGGAGCTGGAACACGAGCAGCGGCCGGTCGCCCTTGGTCGCCAGCGCGCTCGCCGCTGTGCGGTCTTGCTGCCACTCGACGAGGTCCGGGTTGTTTCGCTCAAAGTCGGGTGCGTCGTTGGCCTGCGCGGTTGTGTTGGGCGTGTTGAGCACCAACGCTCCAGCGCCGACGACGGTCAGGAGGGCCAGAGTGGTCAGGGTTTTGGTCACGGTTGCTTCCTCGCGGTTCCAGTGCAGCCGTCCCTTCGCACGCCCCGTGCCAACCGCGGGCGCAGCGGCTCTGTGTGCGGCGCGAGGGCGGGCGGGGGTAAACCCCGCACCCTACGGATCGCCCGAGGTGTCCCCAGAACCGGCCTCCGTGGCCCATCCTGGCCGGCTCGCAACACGCGTGGGTAGGGGCGGGGTTTACAGCGCCTGACGTATCAAGGCTCAAGAAGAGAGTCCGTCTGTCTCGCCGGGACAGGCGTCGGGCGGGGGTAAACCCCGCACCCTACGGATCGCA
>JAESQQ010000172.1 GCA_016765095.1 Planctomycetota bacterium
CGCCGGGGAATCCCTCGCCGGGGAATCCCTCGCCGGGGAATCCCTCGCCGGGGAATCCCTCGCCGGGGAATCCCTCGCCGGGGAATCCGGCGCCGGCCCACCGTCGAGGTCCTGACCGACGTCCTCGGGGCGGTTGCGAAACACCGTCGCCACAATGGGGAGCAGCACGAGCGCGACGCCTGCCCCCAAGATCGCGAACGCCCTCCGCCAGCCCACGCCGTGGATCAGCCCGACGGTCGCGATCGGCAGCACGAGCGCACCGACCGAGAAGCCGACATGCTTGACCGACTCCATCACACCAAGGCGACGCTCAAACCACATAGCGAGCGTGTGGCTCGCGAGCATTCCGAGCGAGCCTTGGCCCAGAAAGCGAACCAAGGCGAACCCGATCGTCAACGTCACCAGGCCCCGCGCTTGGCCGAGCAGCACGAGCGCACCCGAAAACGCAGCCGCCACGACGCCCAACACGATCCTCAACCCGAACCGATCCGCGGCGCGTCCGACGAGCGTCAGCGGAAGCGCCGCGATCGAGGTCCCAATCAAGTAGGCCAAGCTGATCTGGCTAATGGAGAGATTCAGCGCCTCCCGAATCGCGCCGTTGAACTGGCTGACCACGATCGTCTGCCCAGGGAGCGTGCAGATCATGGTGATCACCGCGATCGGAACCATGTAGGTGCCGTAGTAGCGCCTCGGGGGAGCAGCCTCGCCCCGTCCAGCCCCAGCCTCGGCCTCGCTCGTCGTGTTCGTCCCCACGGCGCGAGACTACCCGGACCGGACTCGACGCCTCTCCCTCAACGCGAGGACGTCAGCGCTCAACGCTGATCGTCACGACCTCGGTGGGCCCACCCTGCCCAATCGCTGCGCTCAAGAATGCGCCGAGGAGACCCGCCCCCGCGGCGTAGATCCAGTCGTCGACCCCCGCCAGGACTACGAAGGGTAGGGCCCACAGGTCGCCCGAAATCGCGAGGTCTTGTGCGTTCGCGCCGAGCTGTCCGAGCAAGATCGAGGCGAGCGCTAGTTCGCGCTGAAGCGCGGCGGCCAGAGCGGCCGCGGGGCTCGCCCGCTCGTCCGAGCCCGCTCCCGGAGCCTGTCGGTGAGCGTCGCGACTCGGCTCGGGACGCGATCCTCGCGAAGCAGGGCCAAGCGAGTCGGGAGAGAGAGCTCGAGGGTGTCCGCCAACAGATCGACCACGAGCCCCAGCGGCGCCGTCGGGACCTGGTCCAGGAGGAGCATCGCTCGCCCGAGTCGATCCCCGTGACGCACAAAGCTCTGGGGGAGCTGCTCGAGGAAGTGGTGAAGTCGCCGAGCCGTCTCGGCCTCGTCGAAAGCCTCGGGGCAGTGGTCTTCCAGGATCTCGACCCGCCCGACCCGGTAGGTCCGACTCTGGTCTTCTTCGACGACCCGAGCACGACGGACGCCCGCCAGGACCATGTTGTAGCGGCCGTCCGGCAACTGCTGGTCCATTATTATACGTCCCACGCAGACATAAGGGTCGATCTCGGGGTTCCCTTCGTAGTGCTCCTCGTAGCCGGGCAAGAGGTGAGCCAGGGCTACGAGGCGCTCGCCGGCCAGCGCGTCCCCAAGCATGTCTCGATAGCGATCCTCGAACACGTGCAGGGGGAGCAACCCCGCAGGGAGGATGACCGCCCCCGGAAGGGGGAAGAGGGGAACGTTGCCTGAGAAGGCGCTGGGGTCGAAGTCGAGTTCCATGCCGTGCGGGGCGCATGTTCCCTCGATTCCCCGCTCCGTCCACTCTCAGCTTGGAGCGGCTCAAGAGCCCGATTCCAGCGTTGGAGAAGCCCCGACCCTGGAGTAGGTTCAGCGGACCCGCTCTAGCGGCGGTCCCGTGTTAGCCGTGGATCCCGCTAACCGTCGAGGAAGAAGCGCCCGCTGCGACGACGATAGCGGCCGCTAATCTCAACGACGGCCTCCATGATTCGGAGTTCGACTGCGGTCAAGGCCTCGAGTCCCCGGGCATTGTCGAGGCCGATCGCCCCCTCGATCTCCTCCGAGAGGTTCCCGCCGATATCAAACAGACTCAGGATCGTGTGGATCGCGCTGGCTTCGTCGAGACGCGCCGGGAGTTTCCTCATCAGCTCCTCGATCGTCTGGACCGAGTCGCGGGCTCGAGCCTCAGACGCCGCGATCACAGCACCGCTCGTGGCCTCCTCCAAACCGTGATCCCCGAGCCCAAGGTCGAATCGGCTCTCGATCGTGACCGCTCGGACCAAGTCGTCGCTGAGGTTCTTGATCACATGATCCGTCCGGGGCGGAACCAACGCGACTTCACCGGGCGCCAAGACCCGCTCCAGTTTGTCGATCGCAATCGTCCCGTGTCCGCTGACGACACAGATCAACTCCTCGCTCTCGTAGTGCTGATGGACGTTGGTCTCCTCGCCGGGAGTCAACTCAAGCTCCCAGAACGACTGAAAGTGGCGACTGCGACCTTCGAGCTTGAAATCTGGGTGGCTCTTTAGCCGACGGTGCTTCACGACCCCTCCTCTCGCCTGAGCGCCAACTCCAGGGTAGCGCCAAGTTTCGTTTTCAGCACGCGCAAGGCGCTCCCCCGACAGACTGAAACCTCCACAAATCCGCTCGACCCCGCGATCAAGAGGGCTTCTCCAGGTGCCACCGAGGCGTAGTTCGTCCGAATTGGACCCGGAATCACGCGCTCCCCGAGCGTCGCGTGGAGCACTTCGGGGAGGTCCGCGCTGGAGATGTTCGTGATCAGGTTTCCGAACCGATCGACGTAACGAACCTCGCCCCGGGCCTGCTCGGGAGACAGGCCAGGCGCCCCCAAATCGAGGCGGACGTAGTCCGTGACCGCTGGCCCGAGTTCGCTCAGCGCGAGGCCCTCAACCAGGCGCGCGCCGACGGGCGCGAACACGTCTCGCCCGTGGAAGGTGTGAGACACAGGGGACAGGAAAAATCGCCGTTCGCGGACCTCGACCAGCTCCAAGGGGGGCGAGGCTCTGAGGAGGTCGGTCAGCAGTCCGTTGTCTGGAGCGAGGAACGTCCCCTGCGCCGTTCGAGCGCAAAGAACACGCCGCTCGCTCCCGACGCCTGGATCGACGACCGCGACGAACACGGTCTCGGGCGGGAAGTAAGGCGCTGATGCCGCGAGGAGGAACGCCCCGTCAGCGACGGCCTGAGGTTCGACCTCGTGGCAGAGGTCGATCACTTTCGCGCCCGGCGAGACCGAGGCAATCACACCGTGCATCACGCCTACGTAGGCGTCTTGGTGCCCAAAGTCCGTCAAGAGGACAATCACTCGCATGGAGCCATCTCACACCCAAGACCGACAGGTTCGGGTTGTCATAGGGCATTGTTAGCCTTTCGTTAGGAGCTGCCCTCAATGACCGGACCCCCCACGAGCTCACGACCCCCCACTCCCTTTGGCCATCTCTCGAGAGAGGCTCCCGACCGGGCTCCCGATCGGGCTCCCGATCGGGCTCCCGATCGGCGCGCGCTCTGCCGGCTCCGCCGCGCTCCCTACGTCCTCGTCGTGGACCCCTATTCAGGCTGTGACCTGGGGTGTGTGCTCTGCTCGGCGCCCCTCAGAGTGTTCCCTCGGCCCGGCCTGGCGCTCTCTCGGTTCCTGGCCCGCCACGCCAAGCGGGTTCGGGGGGGCTGGGCTCGAATCGGCCGAGCCTGCGACGCGTATCCCCTCGCTGAAGATAGCTACGGGGCCACTCGCGCGATCCTCGAGGAGCTAGCGAGCGCAGGGCTGGGAGTCGAGATCTTCACGCGCAGCCGCCGCGTTCTGCGCGATCTAGACCTCCTTCGCTCCCTCGCGAAGCGGGACGCAGTCCGTGTGACCGTCAAGATTCCGCCAGCGCCCCGGGCCGTGACGGTCGCTCTCGAACCCGGCGCGACCCCAGCACCCGACCGCTTCGCCCTCGTCGCGGAGCTGGCTCGGCTGGGAATTCCAGCGGGCGTCGAAGCGACGCCTGTGATGCCCGGATTTGGGGACGACCGACGCAGTCTGGGCCACTTGATCTGCGCGGCGGACGAGGCGGGGGCGCGCTACGTCCGGGTCACTCCCCTTCGCCTCGAAGCGCGAGTTCGTCCCCAACTCCTCGTGCGACTCGCGGAGCTCGACACCCAGGGGGCCGAGCGAGTCCTGCGCTGCTTCGGGCGCAGGCCCTGGTCGCCCCGTTTCGCCGAGCGGGTCGAGACCACTGCCCAGAGCCTCCGCACGCTCTACCGCGTGCCCGGGGAACCGACACTCCCGACCCCAGCGTTGCCCAGCCGGCGCGACTTTCCGACTCAGCTCGCGCTCTTTGGGGCCGCGTGAGCTCGACGACCTCGCGTGAGCAGCTCCCCGGCTGTCAGGCGGGCGAGTCAGGCGGCTGCGAGTCAGGCGGCTGCGAGTCAGGCGGCTGCGAGTCAGGCGGCTGCGAGTCAGGCGGCTGCGAGTCAGGCCCGGTCGGCAACTCCCGGAGGTCGTCTGGCGTGTTGGCGTTGAACAGCTCTTCCGCACAACTCAAGTCGAGGGCGACGACGTCAGGCAAGTCGGAAAGGGCACCCGCCAGGCTAGAGACGAAGGCTCTGGCCGAGCGTCGCCCTCCCTCCAGGAAGGTCACGAGCGGCCCCAGGCTGCGCTCGTGGTAGCAGGCTACGAGCGGCTCGAGACCGCTCGCCGAGCGCGGAACGACGGCCACCGCCCCCGGACGCCGAGCCGCAAGCAGCTCGTGAATCGTCTCGGCCCGAAGGAGAGGGAGGTCGCAAGCGAGCACGACCCACCAAGGGCCTCGGCCCGCTCCGACTCCCCGCTCGATCGCGGCCTCGATCCCCGCCAAGGGACCCTGTCCTGGCCGACGGTCTGGAACGTACTCAGCATGGGAAGGCACCCAGGCCGGGTCGCCTCCTGCGACCAAGAGCTGACTTGCCCCCGCGAGGGCGAGGGTCGCGAGCGCCCGCTCGAGCCACGTCTTGCCCGAATCGGAGTGCGCCAGCGTCGCCTTGTCCGAGCCCATTCGCCGGCTGGCGCCTCCCGCGAGGACGATTCCCCCCCACCCCAAACCGTCTCCGCCCCCACCGAGACTCTCGCCACCGACTGGGTCGTCGAATCCGCTGGAGCCGCATGAACGGCTCGGATCTGACTCTGGGAGATCCCTACCGCTCAGAAGGGACCTGGGGGCCGGGAATCCCCGTACTGAGCAGCTCTGCGACCTGGGACAGGGGGATTCCAGCGAAAGTCTCGCTCAGGAGGCCTTCCGCCACGAACTCCAAGACTCGAAGCTCTGAACAGCTCAGCAGAGAGGCAGCTTGGGCCGTGGTGAGGTGGTGAGGCATGGCCTGGGAGGCTATCACGGCCCTCGCCGAGGGCAGAAGACGGGTCTGGGACTGGAGTCGTGTCGCAGACGGGCCAGATGGGTTCTGAGCTTATTTCTAGCCCAAATCCAGCGCTCGGGGTAAAAAGTGCCTCGTTCTGGCTGCCGCCATGAGGCGCGGCCGAGAAAGTTAGGTGAATGATGCGGCTTTGGCTCAGCGAAAAGGCATACCAGCAGCTCCAGGAGAGCGAGGCTCGTGAAGCCGCCGAGGGCAAGCCTGCCACCGGCGAGGAACGCGACGCAAAGCGCGAGGCGGACCTCGACTCGAGGGAGGCCAAGAAGGCCGCCAAGAAGGCGAGCAAGGACACGATCTCCACGGCAGACGACGATCTCTCTGAGACGCTCGCCGTCGCCCAAGAGCGCAACGCCGTCCTGCGGGCTGCGAAGCAGCGCCTGAGGGACAAGCGTCGTCGTCTCCGTCAATCGGAGCGGCGAGCCGTCGAGGCCCGCGTGGCCCTCGCGGTCGCGCAGGAGGCCTTCGAGCGGGCCGAGCAGGGTCTGTCACGAACCCAGGAGGCGCTTCCGAGCCTCGAAGAGCGCGTCGACGAGGCTCGTGGAGGGCTCGAGGAGTTGGTCGAGACTCTCCGAACCCGGCTCCAAGCCTCCGAGGAGGCCTGGAAGAACGTGACCCCCCTCCAGCGCAAGAAGCGGAACCGGCGGACCCGGCACCAGGCGATTCAACTCCTCGAGGCCCACGGGAGCCCCGAGGACGAGGCCGCCACCGAGGCCGCAGAGATCGCAGCCGAAGCCGCCGCCGAAAGCGCTGCTAAG
>JAESQQ010000173.1 GCA_016765095.1 Planctomycetota bacterium
CCGAGTCCAGCGCGTTCCTGAGGATCTAGTAAACGGGAGCACACGATCGGGAGTGGTCACTGTCGACCAGCCTCTCTGTCCGCAACAAGCCTCCACGTGACCGCTCATGATCGTGAACTCCCGTTTAGCAACAGCCAGCCACGTGACCGCTCATGATCGCGAATCTTCGTCTAGCCTTCGCTTCGCCAGTCCCTGGCCCCGGCGGTCGCGAGTTCGCTGCGCTCTGGCGGCTCCAGCGAGATCGGCGGCAGGTTAGGTGGCTCGGTCGGACAGGTCTGCGATGATCACGTCTGTGATCTTGAGCGAGTTCGATCTCCACCTGATAGGCGAGGGCAACCACCGGCGCCTCTGGGAGTGCCTTGGGGCCCACCTCGTCGAGCATGAGGGGCAGGCGGGCGTCCGGTTCAGCGTGTGGGCTCCCCGAGCGATCCGCGTCAGCGTCGTGGGTGACTTCTGTGAGTGGGACGACCGGCGTTGGCCCATGACCCAGTGCGGCGAGAGCGGGGTCTATGAGGCCTTCGTGCCGGACGTCTCGGCCGGCGCGCTCTACAAGTTCGCGATCGAGACCCAGAGCGGCGAGGTCGCGCTTCACGCCGATCCGCTCGCTCGCGCCGCCGAGCACCCTCCCGAAACCGCCTCCAAGGTCACTGACGACAGCTACAGCTGGGGCGACCAGGAGTGGGTCACGGCGCGCGGGGTGGGGAGCCCGCTCGAGAAGCCGATCGCGATCTACGAGGTTCACCTTGGCTCGTGGGCACGCAAGCCTGACGAAGACAACCGCGTCCTGACCTATCGCGAGCTCGCGCCGCTCCTCGTCGAGTATCTCCAGCGCTACTCGTTCACCCACGTCGAGCTGCTTCCCGTCGCAGCGCACCCCTACGGCGGCTCTTGGGGCTATCAAGTCACTGGCTACTACGCGCCGACGGCTCGCTACGGCGATCCTGCGGACCTGCGCTTCCTGATCGATACGCTTCACCAAAGCGGGTTCGGCGTGATCCTCGACTGGGTCCCAGCCCACTTCCCGCGCGACGCGTGGGCCCTGGCCCGCTTCGACGGAAAGGCCCTCTACGAACACGGGGACCCCCGCAAGGGCGAGCACCCCGACTGGGGAACCCTGATCTTCGACACCGGGGTCAACCAGGTCCGCAACTTCCTCGTCGCCAACGCCCTCTACTGGTTGTCGGAGTTTCACGTCGACGGGCTGCGAGTCGACGCGGTGGCCTCCCTCCTCTACCTCGACTACAGCCGAGACGACGGCCAGTGGGTCGCCAACGAGCAGGGCGGGAACGAAAACTGGGAGTCGGTCACCTTCCTCCGCGAGCTCAACTCGGTTGTCGCGAGCGACCACCCGGGCTGCATGATGATCGCCGAGGAGTCGACGGCTTGGGACGGCGTGACCCGCTCGGTGGAAGAGGGCGGCTTGGGCTTCACCTTCAAGTGGAACATGGGCTGGATGCACGACTCGCTCGCGTTCCTGGCCCGCGAACCGGTCCACCGCTCCTACCACCTCGACCAGCTCACGTTCGCCATGGTCTATGAGCAGAGCGAGCGCTTCTTGATGCCGCTCAGCCACGACGAGGTGGTTCACGGGAAGGGGTCTTTGCTCGCCAAAATGCCGGGTGACCCTTGGCAGCAGAGGGCGAACTTGCGCCTCCTGCTCGCCTACCAATACCTGCGACCGGGCAAGAAGCTGCTCTTCATGGGGTCCGAGCTCGCTAACCCAAACGAGTGGGATCACGAGCAATGCCTCCCTTGGCACCTCGAGGAAGACGAAGGGCACGCAGGCGTGGGGCGCTGCTTGGCGGCGCTCGGCGCGCTTTACCTTGAGTCCCCCGCCCTCTGGCGCGACGACCACCAGCCGAGCGGGTTTCGCTGGATCGACTGTCACGACAAAGAGCGGGTCGTGCTCTCGTTTCAGCGCCGGGCGGGCAACGAGCACCTCGTCGTCGTGCTCAACCTGACTCCTGAGCCGCGGAAGAGGTATCGGCTCGGCGTGCCGAGCGCGGGCGATTATCGCCTCCTCCTCAACACCGACGCCGAGGACTTCGGAGGGGGCGGATTCCCGCTCGGGGACTCGCTCTCGTCGGAGCCCGTCGCCGCCCACGGCCACAACCAATCGCTTCTGCTGGATCTTCCGCCGCTCGCGGCTATCGTCCTGCAACCCCGTTGAATTTGGCCGAATTCGGCCCGATCCGACCCGACTCGCGACCGCGCGTTGGGCCCTCCAAGGCCTAGCCTGGCCGCCTGCCCCTTCCCGAGAGATCCGTGACCTCAGCTAGAGACCTTGAGCAATCCCTTCGTGACCACCTTCAGCGGGGGCTCGTTCGCGACGCCGAAGGCGCCGCTCGCGGCGACGTCTATCAGGCCCTGGCCCGAGTCGTGCGCGATCAAATCGCGACTCGCTGGCTCGCGACCGAGCGGGCGCGCGCGGGCGCTCGCGAGGTCTGCTACGTCTCCATGGAGTTCCACCTCGGGCGGCTCCTTCGCTCGGCTCTTCAGGCCTTGGACTTGGAGGACGCGACGCGCCAAGCGCTCGACGCGTTCGGCGTCAGCCTCGAGGAGATCGAGGGCGAAGAGCGCGATCCGGGACTCGGCTCGGGCGGGCTAGGGCGCCTCGCGGCGTGTTTCCTCGACTCACTCGCGACCCTCGACTTGCCCGCGCGTGGCTACGGGCTCCGGTTCGAGATGGGTCTCTTCGACCAAGTCATCCGGGACGGTCAGCAGGTCGAGGAGGCGCACGCTTGGGCAGCCGAGACCGGTTGGCCTTGGGAGCTGGCGCGCCCAGCAGAGTCGGTCCTGATCTCCTTTGGGGGCGAGGTCGGCTTCGCCGACGAGGGCGATCGTGTCCACCGGACCCTGATCAACACCCACGACGTGTTGGCCGTCCCCTACGACGTTCCAGTGCCTGGCTACGGGACGCAGAGCGTCGGAACCCTCCGGCTCTGGGCGGCTCGGCCGACCGGGCCGAGCGTGGACTTCGACCAGTTCCAGGCGGGGGCGTATCAGACGCAGCATGAGGCTCGCGCGATCACGACTTTCCTCTACCCGGCCGACGACACGCGAGAGGGTAAGCTGCTCCGACTCAAGCAGCAGTTCTTGCTCAGCTCGGCGACGCTCCAAGACGTCGTGCGCAGACACTTGGCCCAGAGCGAGACGCTCGACGACCTGCCCCAGCGCTGCAAGATCCAGCTCAACGACACGCACCCCGCGCTCGCGATTCCAGAGCTAATGCGGATCCTGGTCGACGTGCACCAGTATGAGTGGGAGCCGGCCTGGGAGATCACGCGACAGACCTTCGCCTACACCAATCACACCCTGCTGCCTGAGGCCCTCGAGACTTGGAACGACGACCTCCTCGCGGAGCTGCTCCCGCGCCACCTCCAGCTGATTGAGGAGATCGATCGCCGCTTCCAAGAGGAGGTCCGGGCCGCGTTCCCAGGCGACGGCGAGCGGCTCCGACGAATGGCAGTGATCGAGCCCGGTCACCCCGCCCGGATCCGAATGGCGAACCTGAGCGTCGTGAGCGGGACTTCGGTCAACGGCGTGGCCGCGCTCCACTCAGAGCTGTTGCGGACGGGTCTTCTCAAGGACTTCTACGAGCTCTACCCGGAGCGCTTCAGCAACAAGACGAACGGGATCACCCCCCGACGCTGGCTCAAGCAGGCCAACCCTGGCCTCGCCCAGCTCGTGACCGACCGAATCGGGCCCGGCTGGGAGCGGGACTTGAGCCGCCTCCGCGAGCTCGAGCCAGCCCTCGAAGACGAGGCCTTTCTGGCGGCCTTTCGGAACGTCAAACATCAGAACAAGCGCGCCCTCGCCGAGCGGATCGAAGCCTTGAGCGGGGTCAGCGTGGATCCGAACTCGCTGTTCGACGTCCAGATCAAGCGCTTCCACGAGTACAAGCGTCAGCTCCTGCTCGTGCTCTGGATCGTGCACCGCTACCTCGAACTGATCGAGGATCCGAACGCGACGCCGCCGGCCCGAACTGTGATCTTCGCGGGCAAGGCTGCCGCGACCTACGCCGCGGCCAAGCGCGTGATCGAGTTGATCCACTCTGTGGGAGCCGTCGTGAACGCTGACCCGCGCGTCCGGGGCCTGCTCAAGGTCGCCTTCATTCCCAACTACCGCGTCTCCCTAGCCGAGGTGATCGTGCCCGCAGCCGACGTCTCGGAGCAGATCTCAACGGCCGGCTACGAGGCTTCGGGGACCGGGAACATGAAGCTGGCCCTCAACGGGGCGGTGACGCTCGGGACCCTGGACGGGGCCAACGTGGAGATCAAGGAAGAAGTCGGCGACGAGAACATCGTGATCTTTGGGCTCGAGGCTCACGAGGTCGAGGAGCTCCGCCAAGGCGGCTACGACCCGCGGGCCTGCGCTGAGGCCGACTCCCGACTAAGCGCCGTTCTCGACGCGCTCTCGGGTGAGACTTTCTCGCCCGGCGAGCCGGGGCGCTTTGAGGGCGTGGTGAACGATCTCCTGACTTGGGACACCTACATGCTCTTGGCCGACTTTCCGGCCTACTGCGAGGCTCAGGCGCGGATTGACGCGCTCTACGCGGATCGCGACGCGTGGACTCGGGCGGCGCTTCTCAATACGGCTCGCTCGGGCAAGTTCTCGAGTGATCGCACGATTAGCGACTATGCGCGGGAGATCTGGGACCTCAAGCCGGTCGCGGTTGAGTAGCGGAGCTGTCGCTGGTGCGATAGCTCCCTCCGTCCTGGGAAGAGAATGGGCCAGGAACCCAGAGGCCGTCTGTCTCTCCCGGACAGGCGGGCGGGGGTAAACCGGGTAAACCCCGCCCCAATTCACCCGTGCCGGAACTTCTGGCGGGCACTAGGCCCAGCTGGGTCTCGGAGCAAATGGAAGGAGCGCTCGTCGGCTGCGCCACCCACGACCTCGAACTGAGGCTGGGTCTCCGGCTCGGGGGATCAGGCTCCATGTCAGCGCCTACCCAGCAGCGGTCAGGTGAGGGTCGGGCGAAGCTCTGGAGCGACTTGATAGACAACGTCGACCCCAGAGTCTGGGGAGGGAAAGGCGAGCTGTACGGCGCAGAGCATGAGGTCTGGGTCGTCGGGTTGAGCGCGTCCGTGGAGCCGGTCTCCGACGATTGGGAAGCCTGCCCCGCTCAAGTGGCGGCGGATCTGGTGCTTTCGGCCGGTCTCGATCCGAACCTCGAGCAGGCTGCGGTCGGCCTGCGGGTCGTAGTCGAGCGTTGTGGCGTGACTGCGGGCCGCGCGCCCGTCAACGGGCTCCTCGAGTGTCAGCCGGGCCGGGAACTGCCCACAGACGACGGCCTGGTAGGTCTTCTCGACTTCGCGGGACGCGAACAACGCCGAGAGCGCCCGGGCGGTCTTCTTCTTGTGGGCTATGAGGATCAGTCCGCTCGTCGCGCGATCGAGGCGGTGGACGGTGTGGGCCGGGCGCTCGGGGCGGAGGTGCCGCTCGCTCCAACGCCCGATCGTGCAATGGTCTCCCCACTTGGAGCCTTGGGAGAACATGCCCGAGGGCTTGAACCAGACGCTGTAGGCGCCTTCGTCAGCGATCAGCAGGGCGGGCGGTGGCTCGCTCGCGAGGACCTGGGGGTCGTAGTAAAGGTGCAGCACGTCTCCGACGCGGAGCGGGGCCTTGGCGCGTCGAACTCGACGCGTTCCCTTGTCGCGGGTCAGCCAGACGGCGCCCTTGCCGAGAATGTCCTTGAGGGCTCGTTTGCTGAATTCGGTTCCCCGCGCGAGTCGCTCAAGGAGGACTTCCCCGGCCTGCTCGACCTCGAACTGCAGGACCCGGGAGTCGCTCACAAGGGCTCGCTCGGGCTCGAGCTAGCCTGCGACGGGCGGGGCGGCGGCAGGTTCGACCGCAGCAGAGTCCGCGTACGCGACCGCCGGCTGGGGTGCGGCTTCCTCGGTCGCGTCGGGGGCAGCCGCGTCGGGGGCA
>JAESQQ010000174.1 GCA_016765095.1 Planctomycetota bacterium
ACCGCCGCCGCCGCCGCCGCCGCCGCCACTACAGCCCACAGCACCAATAGTCATTGCTGCGACCAGCGCACCAACAGTAAGAGTTCGAATCTTCATAACACCCTCTCTCGGAGTTGTGCTGGGGTCTGCACCGACCCAAGCATGAGAGGCTCTTTAACAACAACCGGTCCAGTGGTGCCGATCCCCCCTAAGCCCTTTACTGTCAACGAAAGGGTCAACTTAGCCACACGCCATGAAACGTCTGTGAGCCCATCGCCCGGAACGATGTGCACGTTGTGCCCCCTCCCCCCCTAGGCGGTCTTGCCCCCTCCTTAAGCGTTTGTCAAGCATGGGATTAAGCGTGTCACGGGTCGTGACACGATTCGAATCAGAACCCGTAAGTCGTTGACTAGACAGGATCGCCCGGGGTGGGTCCATTGTTCCCACCCGTCCCAGTTCTGGTGGGCTAGGCCTCTAGAGCGCGTTTGACGGCCCGTGGGCGTCGCTGGGGCCATCGCCGAGCACCGGCGATGGCCCGAGGACCTAGCTGCGGCCCACGATCCGGGCGTCTTCCGCGGCCAGGCCGTGATAGGCGGCGACCATGATCGCGGGCAGGAACAGGCCAAGGGCACCGTGAACCAGGCCACCGAGGCCGGCGAGGCCGAGGGCGACGAAGGGGATGGTGATCGTGCTCTGGACGAGGAGGAAGGTCAGCGCGATTCCGACCAGGGCGCTCAGGCCCTGGGTCGAGAGCTGCCAGGAGCGAAGCAGCGCGTTCGAAGCGCCCTCTTCCTCTAGGAGCAGGGCAGGGAGCGCCAGCATGGAGGTCACGAGCAGGAACACCGATCCGAGCAACACGAACCCGAGCAGGGCCAGGATCGCCGCGGCTGGGCTGGCCTCGAACAGCCAGAAGGCGAGGAGCAGACCTGGGAGCAGGAACAGGATGAGGAGGAAGGTGTAGACCAGGAACAGCGCGGAGAGGCTGCCCGCGTGGACAGCGACGCCTGCCACAGCGCGCCCGAGGGATTCGGTGAAGGTCGCGCGCTCTTCGCGGATGGCCTGGTCGCAGATAATCACGCAGCCAGCCGGCGTGAGGAGGAAGCTGTTGAGCACGTGAAACACGACCATCCCGACGACCGCGATCACCCCAGCCAACAGCCCCTGCCAGGTCTCCCCGCCCCACTCTCGGAAGTTGGCAGCCCCAAGGAGGATCGGGAGGGCGCAGATCACGCCGGCCGAGACGGCGCTGACCACGGACCAAGCCAGCAAGCGGAAGAAGGAGGCGCCGTAGATCTTGGCGGCTTCCTTCAGGGTCACGAAATACCCAAAGTCGATCCTGAGTGGTCGGGCGGGTAAATCGCGGCTCACGAGCGTCTCCTCTCCCGAGCCAGCCCCAAGAAGAGCGCTTCGTAGCGCTCGGTGACGGCGTCCCACCGGTAGTGCGTTTCGGCACGGGCTCGGGCTCGAGCGCGCAGCATAGCTCCCAGATCGGGCTCGGTGAGGACCCGCGCGATCGCGGCGCTTAGCTCGTCTCGGCCGGAGTAATAGAGCCCGCCCTCTCCGAGGGCCTCGCGGTGTTCGGGGACGTCGTTGGCGACGATGGGTCCTCCGAAGGTCATCGCCTCGACCAGGGCCGGGTGGGTCCCCCCGATTTCGCCTGCGGCGACGTAGCAGGCCGCGTTCGTCTGAAGGGCGACGTATCCCTCGCCGTAGATCCCGCCAGCGAGGATGACTCGTCGGCCCGCTTTGGCGCGCAGACGCTCCTTGTAGTCATCTGCGTAGGGTGCGTCGCCAACGACGACCAGGGGCAGGTCTCCAGGAACGTCGGCGTAGGCTTCCACGACCAGGAGGGCGTTGTTCTCGGGCTCGAGGCGTCCCACGGTCAGGACATAGCGCCCCGGTTCGAGGCGAAGCTGTGCCAGGGCAGGGTGGCTGGGGGCCGCCACGCGCTCGCCGCCGTAGGGGATCACGGGAAGTGAGACGCCATAGGTCTCGAGCCAGTAGTCGCGGAGGCACTCGGCGTCGACCACGAGCTGGCTCGAGAGGCGAAGCGCGAGGCGCTCGCCCAGCCAGTACCAGATTCGGCCGGCCCGACCCCACTTCCGCCGGAGTCGATCGACGCCGTCAACGTTCATGACCGTGGCCGCTCCGCCCAGCGAGAACATGGGGAGCGCGAAGGCGTTGGCGGCGTTGCACACCAAGACCACGTCGTGGCGGGCCCGGATCGCGGCCAGAGCGCTCACCAAAGTCGCGATCGGGGTCTCGAGGTGCTTGCCCGCTACGCCGGGGAGGGGGACGACGGAGATCCCGCGGTGAGTTCGGCGCTGGCTGCCTACATAGGGGACACGCCCGTAGACCGTGACTCGGTGCCCGCGCTCGACCAGCCGGGCCCCGAGCTCCTCCGCGAAGGTCTCAAAGCCGCTGTAGTTGGCAGGGACTCCGCGGGTTCCAGCGATCGCAATGTTGAGGGGCTCGGCCACGGGCGGAAGGTACATCTTGGGGGCTGCGCCCCCAAACCCCATCTTTGGCGGGAGGCGTAGCGGAGTCGCTGGGTGCGAGCGCTCGTCAAGCTCGCTCTAGGCGATTCGACCCGAGCTTTGGGGGGGATCGGACGCTCGCTTGCCGACAGCTTGCACCCAGCCGGCACGAGGAGTCGGCTCAGTTGGACGAGGCGACGGAGACGAGGGCGTTCTGGGGTCCTCAAGCTCGCTCTATGCGAGCTTTGGGCGGGATCGGACGCTCGCTTGCCGACCGCTGGTCAGCGAGCAGGACCCTCAGTTGCCCCCGCTCGTCACGGCGGCGACGTCGGCGTGGGAGTAGGTCCACTCCTTGCGGCTCGTTCGCTGGAGTTCGACGGGCTCGCTGTCGAGGGTCCCGATCGCCTTGTCCAGTTCGAAACGGAGCTTGACCAGGGCCACTGGCCCGACGACGACGAAGGACCGGTCTTGGCCTCCCTTGACCCAGCCTCGAGCCGACCCGACGCCGATCTGAATTGGCTTCCCGGCGAGGACCGGGAGGATCTCGATTCGCTTGTCGGCTGGCGAACTGAACGTGTGGATCGCGAAGGACTCGCCCGAGATCAACTCGCCCTCCCAGACCTCCAGGATCAGGGTCGGGCTCTCGCTGGGGTTCACCTGCAAGACCCTGCCGTTGGGCAGGACGACCACCGGAACCGGCGGCGACTCCAAGTTCGGGCGGGCGTCGAACTCGGCTCCCGAAAGTTCGGTGCCGAACCCGGTATCGCCAAGCCCGAGCCACCCAAAGAAGCAAGCCACCTCAAGACTTTGAATTCCGCCCAGCTTGGACTCGACCAGCAGCCTGCCCCTCCAGGTGTCCCCAGAGGGCTGCATGGCGAGATCCCCACCCGCAGGAGCCTTGAAGCTGCATCCAGGACCCAGCAAGACCTGGACTTCGAATTCGCCTCCCTGGTCGTCGGTCATGCGGAGGGCGTAGCCGTCGTCGTGGGAATCGAGGGCCAGGGAGGCGAAGACCGGCGGCGGGGGGCTGGTGCATCCTGCCAGGACCAGCAGGATCGGGAACGCGAGAAGGGGGTGCAGCTCGTTCACGCGGGCTACCATACTCGCGATTCGTGCCGGGAACGCCTCTAGGCGCTGCAAGTCCGGGCTAGCGCGACGTCTGCCGATCGCCCCACTCGGGTGCAGATCCCGCCAGGGCGAGGCCGCCCTCGCCGCTCCTCCTCCCCTCCGCCACCCGACCCCCCGAGAAACGCAGGCACCACTCAAGGTCTTGGCCCGCACCTTCGATAGGGAGGACGGGAGGCCCCATGGACCGACACACCCTCTTCCTCTGGGCTGCCCTCGGGCTCGCGCTCGCGGCAGCACCCCAGGCCGCGGCCGCCAACGAGACGCTTCAGCGCGCGGTGGAGGGGGCGCTCAAGGGGCTCCCGGCCAAGGCCAAGCTTGGAGTGCGATTCGAGACCCTCGAGGGGAAAGTCCTCTACGAGCGCAACTCGAAGCGGCCCCTTCTGCCAGCTTCGAACATGAAGCTCTTTACGACCACGACTGCGCTCCACCGGCTCGGGCCCGGTTTCCAGCATGAGACGCGTCTCGTGCTCGCTGGCGGGCGCCAGGGAGGCAAGGTCCACACCGGCGACCTGTGGTTGGTCGGGGGCGGTGACCCGACTCTCTCGTTTCGCTTCGACTCGGCGCCGCTCTTGGACACGATCGTGCAGGCCTTCAAGGCAGCGGGGATCTCACGGGTCGAGGGGTCGCTCGTGATCGACGCCCGAGTCTTCGACGACGTCCGCCTCCACCCGCGCTGGGAGACGAGCGACGCAGAGCATTGGTATGGGGCCGAGGTCTCGGGCTTGGTCCTTAACGACAACTGCCTCGACGTGACCGTCAAAGGGGGGCCGAGGGCGAGCCTGGCGCCGTCGACTGATTACGTCCGGCTGGTTCTTCAGGCCAAGTCCACGACGGCGCGCAACAAGCACAACTTCTCGATCCAGCGGACCGGATCCGACAAGCGGACGATCACGGTCCGGGGCAAGGTCTGGACGAAGTCGACCGGACTCACGCGCTCAATCCCCGTCCCCGATCCCGCAGCGTTCTATGGGGTCGTCCTCAGCGCTCGACTCGCGAACGCAGGGATCACGGTCACAGGCGCGCTCCGCAAGGCCGGCCCCAAGGAGACGACGCCGGCTGGGTTCACGATCTGGCGCCGGGTCGCGCCGCTTCCGCGGACGCTAGGCGTGATCAACCAGCGCAGCCACAACCTCTACGCCGAGTGCCTGTTCAAGACCCTGGGCCGGCTCGATCCGCGCGGCAAGGGAGCCAAGCTCCAACGTCAGGGGTCGTGGCCCCACGGGGCCGAAGTCGTGACGCGCTTTGTGCGCTCTGAACTCGGGCTGCCCTCAGGCGAGGTCACGGTCAGCGACGGATCCGGACTCAGCCGAGGGAATCGAGCCTCGCCGCGGGCGCTTTGCCGCGTGCTGCGTGCCGCGCTGAACGGCCCAAACGCCAAGCACTTCCACGCCAGCATGGCGCAGCCAGGTCAGCCGGGGACCCTCAAGCGACGCCTCCGCAAGCTGCCGCAGGGAGTCACGGTTCGGGCCAAAACCGGCACCCTGTCGGGAGTCTCGGCGCTCTCAGGCGTGCTCGAGCGAGGGGAGCGGCGAGTGGTGTTCTCGCTCCTCATGAACGGCCCCGGCACCTCGCGTCGCCACCTTGACCGAATCCTGCTCGCAGCGGCCAAGGCTGTTTTCTAGAGCGTGCTGCGAGCCGATTGGGAGGGCCCCTGGAGGTCGAATCGGGGGAGGGTCGAGTGCGATCTGTAGGGTGCGGGGTTACAGCGTCTGACGTAGCAACGGCCACGTGAGCAGGCGCGCGAGGGACGCTCCCGAGAGGACGATCGGCGCGTCCTCAAGGCCGGGCGGGGGTAAACCCCGCCCCTACCCAAGCGTGTTGCGAGCCTGCCGAGAAGGGGCAGTCGGAAGTCGGCCTTTGCCCCCCCACCGCAGCACCTATGCGATCTGTAGGGTGCGGGGTTTACCCCCGCCCGACGCTGTCCCGGAGGGACTAGCGCTCTCACTCTCTTGCTCTGGGGGGGCTGAGACGGCAGGTTGGACTCTGGGGGAGGATCCGTGCTGAGGTGATGAACGAGGACTCGTCCACTATCTTGGAGCACGTGACTGAGAACCCAGTTGAGCTGTTGAACGAGGCCCTGAAGCTCACGCGAAGCGAGCGGGCACTCCTTGTCGCCGAGCTGGCCGCTAGCTTGGACACCAGCGAGAGCTCTCCCACAGAGACGGACCCGAACTGGCTCGCCGAGATCGAGCGCCGGATTCGCCGCGTGCAGGAGGGGCGGGCCAAGGGGTCGGACTGGGAGTCTGTCGAAGAGCGCATTCGTGAGCGCCTTCGCGTCCGACATGCGTGAGGCTCGCCCAACTCGACGAGCAGCCAACCGGGGGGACGCCGACCCTCTTCGCCCCCTTGAAGCGTCAATATCATGTGAGCTTCCGGTACCGTCTCTTCATGAGAACCCCTGCACGCTTCGGCCAACTCCTCGGACAGGGCCTCACGGCGAAGACCTCCCGCTACGAGCTGGTCATTACTGGCGAGGGAGAGGCGTTCACCAAGGCGCTGGGAAAGACGATCGCTAACTCCATCGCGCCGGACATGAAGGAGTTCGCCCCTGTTCTCAAGTCAGCGTCCGTTCGGACGGTGGTCCGTGTCGATCTCGACCCCAAGTCTTGCCGCCCGGTCTCGGCCAGCGAGGAGACGAAGACGACAATCGAGTTCGCGGGCGAGGAAGAGAAACCCAGCGTCGAGACGGAAAAGAAGTCCTACAAGTTCGCCTGGAAGTAGCGAGCTCCTGCCTGCTCTGCTCCCCGACGAGCTCGTCCATTTGTCCCCACCCAAGGACACGGGGGCGCGCGCGGCCCCCGATAAACACAGTCCTCGGGAATAGAGTGGGCCCATGACTGACCTCCGCGCACGCCTGGCCGCTTTGCTTGAGAGCCGAGGGGCTGGGGGACTGACTGCGTTTGAGCCCTTGGGCGGGGGTGCCTGTCAGGAGCTGTTTCGCGTCGAGCTCGAGGACGGGAGCGAGTGGGTCTTGCGGAGCGACGCCAAGCGCTCGCTGCCGGGGAGCCTCGATCGCTCGCGCGAGTTCGTCGTCGTCGAGCGCGCTGCCGCGGCCGGGGTTCGGACTCCAGCTCCGCGCTGGCTCTGCAACGGCCTCCTCCGCGACGACGCTTGGGCCTACTTCCTCCCCTGGACGCGAGGGGAAGCGCTCGGCGGGCGCGTGGTGCGCGGCAAGGAGCTTAAGGACGCGCGGGAGGGGCTCTGCGCGGAGCTGGCCGTTGAACTCGCGACGCTGGCCCGGGTCGTGCCGGAGACGGAGCCCGCGCTCGTCGAGGCCCTCGGCGAGCCACCGCCAGACCCTGCTTCGGCAGCGATCGAGAGCTTGGCCGCCATGGCGAACCGACTCGGGCCGCCGCGTCCCGCGATCGAGCTTGCGCTCCTTTGGCTCCGCGAGCACCGGCCGGCGCCGAGCTCACCGAGCTTGGTTCACGGGGACTTTCGCGTGGGCAACTTCCTCGTCGCAGGCGACGGGCTCCGCGCGGTCCTCGACTGGGAGTTCGCCCACTGGGGAGATCCAGCCGAGGACTTGGCCTGGCTCTGCGTGCGCGACTGGCGCTTTGGTCGCGACGATCTGGCGGCAGGAGGTCTCGGGACTCGAGAAGCTCTCGTGGAGGCCTATCGTGAGGCTGGCGGGCCAGCGGCTGCTCAGGAGCCCGACCGGCTCCGGTTCTGGGAGGTGTATGGCAACGCGCGCTGGGCCGTGGGAGCTCGCTTTCAGGCGGAGCGTTACCTGAGCGGCGCTCAGCAAGACTTGGAGCTGCTCGCGATCGGCTGGCGGGCCTTGGAGCTCGAGTACGAGACGCTCCGACAGATCGGCGACTCACTCGAGCTGCCGGTGCCCCTGGCCAAGGCCGCGCCCGCCGAGCGGCCGGACCCCGCCACACTCCTCGTCGGCTTGGCCGATTGCCTAAACGACCTCCCGCGTGCGGATCGCGGCTGGGCCTTTCGGCTCAAGATCGCGGACGCCTTGCTTCGCTCGCTCGCGAACGAAGTCCCGCAGCGACAAGGCCTCGAGGCCCAAGAGCGGGCGCGCCTCGAACAGGCCCTCGGTCTTCCGGCCACGACTCCCGCCGCCGGGCCGACTTGGTCTGAGTTGGAGAGCCAGCTTTGCGCCCGAGTGCGCGAGACCGCTCCCGACCTCGCCGAGCAGACGCGCCTTCGGGTGGCGGTCAGCCTCGGCTTGGCCGCTACGCTTCAAGTTCGCAATCCCCGCTTCAACCTCAGCCGAGAGCTCCCATGACGACAGGCTTCCTCCTGACCCCCGAACTCGCGGCCTTGCGGGCAACCGTCCGGGCCTTCGTCGAGGAGCAGATCCTGCCCGTCGAGGAGGCGGTGATTCAAGAAGACCGCGAGGGCCGGCGCGAGACGCTCGACGGACTCCAGGCGGCGGCTCGTGCGGCCGGGCTCTGGACGCCTCACCTCCCCGAAGCCTGGGGCGGGCGGGGGCT
>JAESQQ010000175.1 GCA_016765095.1 Planctomycetota bacterium
CTGGCGTGCCCATGCGAAGGGCGCAGGCAGGCCGCAGCCTACGAGCTTGAACCCGTCGGGGAGGTCTGGCTGGATCTGTGTCTGGCTCGAAGGGACATTCCACTGGACTCGCCTGAGGCGTCTGCGGTTCGAGCAGAGGAGTCGGCGGCACGAGCTGCGCTCGCGGCGGGAGACGCCGCAGTGGCGGAGGACGCGGAGGATCTGGCGCCCGGCGTGGGGGCCTGCGCAGATACTGAGGACGACGAGGTGGAGGACACGGAGGAGCAGGCGCCCGGAGCGGAGGGCCGCGCAGACATTGAAGAGGACGAGGTCGATTACACGGAGGAGCAGGCGCCGGGAGCGGAGGGCCGTGCAGGCATTGAGGAGGACGAGGTCGAGGACAACTGGCTCTCCGCCGGGGAGGCGGCGGACGCGACGGCTCGAGCGTCGAAACAAGCAGCGACGTGGACGGCGTGGACGCAGGTCGTGCTGGCGGCGACCGCCGCGGCCGAGCGTGCAGGGCAAGCTGGGGCGGAGGCTGGGGCCAGGGCGGCGGAGGCCAGGGCTGCTGTGGCGGAGGCGACAGAGCGAGCGGCGGAGTTGGAGATCGCTGCCGAGGCGGCTTCCGAGGCAGCGGAAGCAGCGCAGCAAGCCGCGGACGGGACGGAAGCGGTGGACCGGGCGGCGAAGTCAGCAGCGGAATACGTAACTCAGTCGAGGGTCGCAGCGGAGCGTGCAGCGGAGGAGGCGGCGCGTGCTGCAGAAGCAGCGGAGTGCGTAATCGAGGTCGTGGAGCGCGCGGTGGAGGAGCACAAGCATGTGGCTCGAGCGGCAGAGCGGGTGGTGGAGGAATACGGGCAGAGGCTGGAAGCGGGGACGAGCCCAGGTGCTGCGGCCGAGGCGGCAATGGCTGCGGGGAAGCGTGAAGAGGAGTGGCAGGCCAACAGAGTCGCTGAGGTGTTGTGCTCGGTCGGGGTCCTCCCTTGACCTCGCTCGGTCCGAGAGCCTGCGCCGCACACCCATGTGGGGTTGTGTCCCAGAGATTGTGCTCTTCGTCTGGTTTGAACTGAGCCGTCGGTGTCGGGAGAACGCGTTCGACGACTGCAGAGGAACGCTGCGATCAGGGGGCTTTCGCGCTGCGGCTCAGCCAGGCCTTGATTCCGCGCACCTGGTATTCCTCGACGCCGAGGGTCTCCGCGACGGCTGCCGAGAGCAACCCCAAGCCCAGGAGGCGCCGAGCTTCTGCCTTCTGGTCCACGGTCAGCTTCCCGCCAGGTGGGCGGGCCGCGAGGGGCAGGGCGTGCTTGCGAAGCGTCGCCCGCTCGACGAGGGCGGCCAGCTCCTTGGTGCTCATGGACGTGCTGCGGACACACGCCATGGCGGCGTTGCGCAGGGCGACGGGCCCATTGGGCAAGGCAGCACGCAAGGCCGGGAGGTGTTGATCAAGCCCGTTGCGGCGGCGCTGGGTGTGGGCCTTGGGATCCTCTCCCTCGGCGGGACCGGGGACGCGGGTCGCGTAGGTGGAGAGCGGCGTCATCACGCGGGGCTTGTCGCAGAACTCCGGCCCACAGCGGGGATCTTCGGCCAAGGCACCAATCACCTCGTGGGCCGGCCAGAAGTGAGCGCTGCCGCGAGGCGCGCCGGAAGCGTCGCAGGCTGCGTCGAACTCGGCGTAGGCGGCTGCAGTCAACTCGGCGCGGGCCGCCGGGTCTTCGTAGAGGCGAACGCACTGGCGAGCCGCGTCCGCGAGTCGCTCGCGCTTGGCAGGATCCTGCTCCTTGGCGCTGGCGAAGGCGTAGCGCTGGGCGACCGGCAGGAGATCGGGACGCGGGTTGATCGCCTCGCAGAACAAGTCGATCTCGCCTTCTCCCGGCGACCCTGCCCGCTCGAGGCAGCGCGTCATGAGGTCGGCCAGCGCACCTGGCTGGTTCGGGATCAGAGGGTGGAGGGGGGCGAAGTTGACAATCGGGCGCGCGCCCAACTCAGCCGCGAGGTCGAGCACGCGCAGTCGGGCTTCGACCGAAGCAGCCATGGGCTCGATCGTGCGAGCCATGGCGTCGTCGCAGCCTATGGAGGGACCGAGGCGAAGCTGGCGGGCGTAGGCCGAGTTCTCGGAGATCAGCTCGCGCAAGCCGTCGGCGATCTTGCCGGGGTAGAGCTTCGTGGTCAGGGTCACGAAGAGCCCTGCGCGGAAGAGCGGCTTGAGGGCCGCGAGCACTCGCGGCTGAACGTGGCTCTGGAAGGGGTCGAGGGTCGAGGCGTAGACCTGAGTCCCTGGGAGATAGCGCTTCGCTTGGCGCTCGAGACGCTCAAGGAAGGGCTTGAGCGGGAACTCGTCGTGGTATTCGCCGAAGCGCAGCGGGCGAGCGAGCACGCCGAGCTCTTGGAGGTAGACCGAGACGCGGAAGGGCAGCGGCGCCCTGCTCAGGTCCTTGCGGTGAGAGAGCTGGAGCCCGTTCACGTAGCAATAGGTGCAGGCCACGTTGCAGCCGGTGCCGATGCGGAGCTGGACGGAGCCCAGCGCTTTGACGAAGAGTCCAGAGGGGCCGAGAGTGCTGGTGGGGGCCGCCACGTGGAGCGTGACATGCACTTGCTGCCCCTCGCCGTCGCAGCCGGGGCACAACACCTCCCCCGCCGTACAGAGGGGGCAGTCGTTGGCGTGATCAAGCTCGCTCGCGAGGGGGCAGTCCGGGAGACTGCTCTCGCTGCCAGCGCAGAAGGCGCACGGGCTCCACGTGACCGTCAAGGGGACGTTTCCACGCCCTTGGCACACATGCGAGGGAGGACACGGACCTTCGCGCATGCAGGGGAGGAGGATCTCTACCTTGGTGATCATTGGGTTCGGCTCCAGGGGCGGACAGGCGCCCCTCTAAAGCGTGGGTTGCGTCTGCTGCAGTCCGCTAGAGCCTCTGGCAGCAGCAAAGGCTCACTGCGCGAGCGCCGTTTCCTCCGCCTCTCGATCATGCGGAGCGCTGCTCCGAGAAGAGGCTTCGAGGGAGGTCTAGCGCCTGGCGGGCGTAGCAGAGGCGCTTGTCGAGGGCGTTGGCCGAGGGCCCACCCACGAGGCGAGCCAGCTCAGCCCGATTCGGCTTGCGCCCGTGGTGGTCGAGGAAAGAGCCCACCTGGACCCAAGCCCCCTTGAGGTCCACGTAGGGCTCCACCGGCAGGCTCTCCTCGTCCTTGCTCCACGGAAGCAGCCGCTCGACCCATTGGGACCAGGGCAGACCCTGGGGGCGACGCCTGGGGAAGCTCGGGACTGACTTCTTGGCTTCCTCCGCGCGCTCGGCCCGGGCCAGGCGATCGACCAACTCCAGGCGAGAGACGAGGAACAGGATCGACTGGCGGCGCTCGCTCAAGGTGACCTTGACCATGGAGCTCTTGAGCCCCGAGAACCACGACTCGCACGCGAAGGCGATCAGCGACAGGCCGCGCCGCGCGCCCGTCTCGTCGTCGTTGGACTGTGGCGCGGCGACGGGCTCGTGATGCAGATCCTCCAAGGAGAGCGTGGGGGCCACCTGACGGCGACCTCGGTCGTTGAGCCAGTTCTTGAAGCTCCCGCACGCGTAGCCCAAGACTCGAGCGCGACCGCCACCGGGGGAGCGCTCGAAGGCTTGACGCATTCGAGCGGGGAGTCGGCCCTCCAAGCAGCGTTCGAGCAGGAAGTCGCTCACGAGATCTTCGGGGTCACCGAGTTGTCGGCTTCGCTGAAGAGCCAGGCAGAGCAAGCGGGGCCGAAGCTCGTCGCAGAGCCAGCTGAAGGCCGCCAGATCACCCTCGCTGAGGAGGCGCACCAAGGCCAGGGCGTCGGCGGGCACCGCGCTCGCGGGTGAGGGGATCCTGTCGGCGCTGAAGTCTGGCAAGGTGCCCTCCGAGGCATGGGGTTCCCTGTGGACGGAGGACTGGCCCACCGCTGTCAACGCGAAGGGCTCGCGCTGGAGCACAGAACGCTGTTGGCTGATCATGGTCCTCTCCTCCCTTGTCGTTCTGACCGTCCAGGAGGAGTGCGCTGGGCTATGGATCGCTGGCGAGATCGTCTACCTGGAGCGGCGAGCTCGGGAGGAGAGGCTGACGGGGATCAGACCTCGCAGCGGCCGGCGCCAAACCGTGACCAGGGTCCCGTCACGGATCACGAGGAGCCAGCCCCGGCACCAGGCGTAGGTCGGGACGAGGTCGAAGCGGGCCTCGTCAAGGCGAGCGCGGAAGGGGTCGCGGAATCGCACGACCACGGCCTCGTAGAGGTAGCTCCAGAGCGTCCTCCAGGCGGTGTGCCCCGCAACCCAGCGTCCGCCGCGCTCTTGGAACCGCTCGACGGCGTGGCGGCTGATTTGAATCCTGGTCTTGTCTCGTGTGCCCATGCGCTCTCGTCCTCCTGCATGCAAGACGCGAAGTCGCCGGCTGCCTGACGCTCTCGACGCAAATCGTGTCGGCTGACTGACCCTCCCCCGTTTCGGTGGACACCCGATCAGAGTGCCGTCAGGGTGCTACCGGGGAGGGCCACATGGCTCGTCAGAGGAATAAGAAGAGACAGCGCAGGAAGTTCACCAAGGAGTTCAAGGCAGACGCCGTCGAGCTCGTTCGGAACAGCGCCAAGAGCATTGCTGCGATCGCGCTAGACCTCGACCTCACGGAGTCGTCGCTCCGAAGCTGGGTCAAGCAGGCTGAGATCGACGCAGGCATGGGCTCGGAGGGGGCCTTGACCACCGAGGAGCGGGAGGAGCTTCGCGTGCTCCGCCGCGAGAATCGGCAGCTCCGTATGGAGCTGGACTTTTTAAAAAAGGCCAAGGTGCCTTCTTTGCCTTTTCTTTCCTCCGCGACGGTCCCTTGAGTTCCAGTCGGTGGGCGCAGTGGACGAGGCGGTCGCAGATGGCGTCGGCGACGGTTGGATCGCCAATGTGATCATGCCACTTCGCCACGGGCAACTGACTCGTGATGACCGTGGACCGGACCTCGTGTCGATCCTCCATGATTTCACTCAGATCACGACGCGCGACCTCGCTGATCCGCGACAGCCCCCAGTCGTCGATCACCAAGACGTCGGCCCGCGCAATCTTCTTGAGGAGCCATGCGTAGGTTCCGTCGGCGTGGGCGAGTGCCAGCTCGTCGAAGAGTCGAGAGGCCCGCCAATACAGGGCTCGATAGCCGTCGCGAATGGCCCGGTGGGCGAGCGCGCAGGCAATGTAGGTCTTGCCCACGCCGGTCGCGCCCGTTATCACCACGTTGTGGTGCTCGGCGACCCAGCGGCAACTCGCGAGCTGCCTGATCACGGCCTTGTCGATCCGGCGTGCGGCCGGGAACTCAATTCCTTCCATGCATGCTTGGCTATCCCGAAGCTTGGCAGCGCGGAGCGCCCGCTCCACCCGCCTGTTCTCGCGATCAAGCCACTCGGCGTCGACGAGTAGTCCCAGACGCTCGTCGAAGCCGAGGTCCACGACGTTGACGTCTTCCTGCTGTTTTTCCCATGCTGCGGCCAGCGCGATCATGCGCATGCCGTTCAGCTTCTCGAGGGTCGGTGCGTTCAACATTCTCTCTCCTACTGGTAGTAGTCCGCGCCGCGCACGTTCTCGTGATCGACGGGGACGTGGTCTGGTTCCTCGGGGCACGTCAGGAGTGCCACTCGGTCCAGGCCGTTCTTCAAAATTGAGTTCACGTGCCGGTAGGACCTCGCGCCGGCTGCGAGGGCGCTGGTCGAGGCAGCCTCCAGGCGCTGGTCGCCGTACGTCTTCGCGAGCCGCAGGATCCCGAGGCAAGTCCGGTATCCCTGCTCGGGGTGCTTGCGCGAGAGGAGGATGTGCTCAACGAGTTCCGCGGTCTTGGGCCCCACGGTTCCATCCCAGTGAATCACGAGGCGAGAGAGGAGATCGAGACGGCCTATGGAGGGAAGCTCGATTGGCAGCGTCTCTCGGACAAGCAGGGCTGCCGGGTCTGCGACACGCTGCCCGGTGGAGGCTGGACGGATGACGCCACCTGGGACGAGGTGATTCCGAGGGCGTTCGAGAAAGTGCAGAGGCTCTACGCCGCCTTCAGCCCGAGGCTGTCTGGGTAGAGGCGGAGGTCTGCGGTCCGCCCTTCGGAAAAGCGTCTACGGTTCGGCCTGCGGAACAAGCGTCTACTGCATCGGAACAACAACCACCGGCAGCTTCTCGTCCTGTGCGAAAAGTCAGCCCACAGGAACAGCGCGCCCTTCGCCGCAAGAAATCACTCAGGCCACTTCGCCCACGCGAGGTTCGGCCCACGCGTCGAAATGGACGAGCAGACCGTCCCCGTCCAAGAATGAGGGAGAAGCCGAAAGCAAAGCCCCCTCATGCACTGAACGAGGGTGGGCCGGCCGACTCCCGCTCAAGCGCCATGGCCAAGTTCCTTCTTGCCTCCGAAACCTACCGCCGGGCCTTCTTCGACTTGCTCTTCGCCGCCCTCCGTGGCGATACCGCTGCCTGGCACGCCGCAGACCTTGCGCGGGACCTATGGCCGGAGATCGTACCGCAGGATTTCACTCAGTCGCGCTCGCCCCGGACTGGCTAGGATCCACCGGAGTCGCCAACACTTGTACTAGTTCAGCGATTACGCCCACCTCGCCCTCAGCCTCGGGGGTGAGCACGATGGGGTCGTAGGCTGGATTCAATGGGCTCAGGACAATGCGTGTGTGCTCCCAGCCATCCTCTCTGGAGGCCTTCTCACTTGTGTAGACCTTGAGGGTATAGCAACCGCCCGTGTGGGGGTCGTCGCGACCGGCGTGCCATACCAACAGTCGACGACCCTGCCGTGAACCCGCACGCGGGACACGGAACAAGCAGTAGGCCAGGTCGGGAACCTCGGGAGCCATCGAATCCCCCTGAACCTGAGCGACAAACATCCCCCGTTCGAAGGGGGCCATTGGGACAAACTCAGCCCACTCAGTCGCCCACTCTCCCTGTGTATCAAGCGGGATCTGCTCGTCGCTCCACTGGCCGGCCGCAGCTCGCAGAGTCGTGAATGGTACGCAGGTCCTGAAGCGGTTCTCGCCGGTTGGCTCGACAAGACGAAATGGGAGGGCGGCTGGGGCTACGTGCTGTTCCAGTTGAGAGCGGAGTTGGCTGAGGTCATTGCAAAACTCGAACACCCACGTGCCATAGGCCATAGCGTTGTTGACCGCGTCTACCCACTTCCGCGCGCCATCGTTCTTGGCCTTGACGCGATCCTCATCATGGATCTCACCGCCAGGCCCCTTGATCTCTAGGAGTACCAAGAGTCCGCCCCGCAGGCGCACTAGGAAATCAGGTTCGTAGAGATGAGGACCGCCTTGATACTCATAAATGACCTGGAAACCGACTTGGCGGTCGTTGGGAGCGAAGCAGTCGACGAACTCGAACCCCTCCAACATCATGATCGCCTCGTTCTCCCAGGTACTCCGTGGCACGGCAGCGTTGAGGTGGCTCTTATTGAGCTTCAGAATCGGCCGAGTCGTGGCGTAGTTCACACTAGCGGTCGAAACCGCTGGACAATACGAGTTGACCACTGGAAGGAGAGAGGCCCCACCTGCGGCGGGTATGACTGCGCTTCGGACTCGCTCTCGCAGGCGGCTTGAGTATGTCTCAAGGGCAAGCTCGCGAGCATCAACTCCAGGCGCGAAGGTCACCTTCGTCCGCACGTACTCCTCGACGATTTGGAGAATCTGGGGGAAGAGTTGGTGACGGGCGAGCAGCGCCTTTTCGATCGCCTGGTTCTGGTGGTGGCTGAACCCTTGCACCAAATCGTCAACGATTCCGTGGGCCAAGCGGAAAAGCACCTGCTGAACGCGAACTTGAGCATAGAACTGCTCACGGTTCTGCTCCACGACGTCACTTGGACCCACAGCGGACTGCGTATCACGGTACCCGCGCGTTGCTGCCATGAAGACTGCTGTGGGTTCGTGGTCAACAACAAGGCTCTCAAGGGCATCGACGTCGCAGCGGACGCCACAGCCGCGGACCTCATACGTATAGCTCTCAACAACCGGCATGCGAAGCTCGTGTTCGGCTCGTTCATCCATTGCGAAGACATGATGGGTCACGGGATCAGGCTTCGTATCCCCCTTCGCTTTTCCCTTGAAGCGCAGGTTCGCCTAGTAGCGATTCGCAACTTGTCCATTTTTCGCGAGTGCCGACTGACACTCGCGCATCTTGGGTGCCGAGCGCGCAAACCCTGCCTCCCCATTCAAGCGGACTCTAAA
>JAESQQ010000176.1 GCA_016765095.1 Planctomycetota bacterium
GAGTCGGACGAGGGGCGCTCGAGCCGCAAGAAGGAGCGCTCGAAGCGGAAGCGTGACGAGGAGTCGGGCGAGGGGCGCTCGAGCCGCAAGAAGGAGCGCCCGAAGCGGAAGCGTGACGAGGAGTCGGGCGAGGGGCGCTCGAGCAAGACCAAGGAGCGCTCGAGCAAGACCAAGGAGCGCGCGAGCAAGCCCAAGGAGCGCTCGAAGAAGCGACGCGCTGAGCCCGACGACTCGGGCTCAGATTCGGGCTCCGACGCCGCGGCTCTAGCAGCCCACGAGGAGGCGGAGAGCGAGAAACCCCAGCGCAAGAGATCGAGCCCGAAGAAGGCCAAGAAGGCGGGGGCCAAGTCAAAGAAGGGTCCGGCCCCTCGAAAGAAGCGCCGCTTCTAGCGGACGCCGCTGAAGAGTGCGAGACCCAAGTGGGCCCCCCGGATCGTCGGGCCGCCTCGGGTCGGTGGACTGCCCCTCTAGAGCAGGTCGCCAACTACACCCTCGGCGCAGAGCTCGGTCGGGGTGCGGCTGGCGTCGTTTATCAAGGGCGGCACCGGCTGCTCGACCGCGAGGCGGCGATCAAGCTCTTTCCAGCCTGTGATCGAAGGGGTAAAGCCAAGCAGACGAGCTTCCTGCGCGAAGTCAAGGCGGCCACCAAGCTTAGCCACCCCAACATTCTGCCGACCTTCGACGCCGGCGAAGTCGACGGCTTGCCGTACTTGGTCATGGAGCTCGTCCCCGACGGCGAGACCTTTCAGCGTCGCCTCGATCGCGACGAACTCTTCGAGCCACGAGAGGCCGCTCGCGCCATGGCGGTCGTCGCTCGCGCCGTCCACTACGCCCACAGCGAGGGGCTCTTGCACCGCGACCTCAAGCCGGCCAACGTCCTCGTTCCGGCGGACGGTGTTCCGCGCCTGGGGGACTTTGGGCTCGTCTCGGAGCGCGGTGAGGAGGCGAGCCACGGCAAGCTGACAGGGACTCCTCCCTACATGTCCCCCGAGCAGATCAGCGGTCAGGCCCTCGACGTTCGCTCTGACGTTTACGGGCTTGGAGCGACGCTCTACAGCCTCCTGACCGGGGCGCCGCCCTTCACCGCCGAGGGGGTCGTCGAGCTCGCCGTCAAGGTGCTTGAAGAGGAGCCTGAGGCGCCCTCGAAGCGGCGACCGGGACTCTCCCCAGCGCTCGACGAGGTCTGCCTCCGCTGCCTGAATAAGTCACCGGACGACCGATATCGCGACGCTGCAGCCCTCGAACCAGACCTCGAGCGCGTCGCGTCCGGCTCCCTGTTCCAGAAGATCAGCCGCCGCCTCCGCCGCAAGCCGATCTAAGCCTAGCCCTGCTCTTCCGCTAAGGTGCCGGTCATGAGCGAAGTGCCCCCCGAGCCAGCTGAGCCTGCAGAGCCAGCTGAGCCTGCTCGGCAAACCCCAGCGACGCTGACGGCCTTCGTCCTGCTGGGGGCCCTGCTCCTGTTCGGCGTCGAGCCCTTGGTGGGGAAGCTGCTCTTGCCCGCCTACGGGGGGAGTTTCTACGTCTGGACGACCTGCCTGACTTTCTTTCAGGGCGCGCTCCTCGTCGGTTACCTCTACTGCCACTTGGTCGCGCCGCGCCTTGGGCGCTGGCACTTGGTCGTGGTCCTCCTTCCTTTGCCTCTCTTGCCGCTCGCCCTCTCACCCTGGGCCGACACGACCGAGCCGGTGCTCTCGATCGCGGTCACGCTCGCGCTCGGGGTGGGCGTCCCCTTCGCGGTCCTCGCGACCACCAGCGTCGTGGCTCAGTCTTGGTTGGTCGCCTCCGCGGGGGACTCGAAAGAAGTCAACCCATATCCGCTCTACGCGGCCTCGAACTTGGGGTCGCTCTTGGCTCTCCTGGCCTATCCATTCTTGATTGAGCCCTTGTTGGGTTTGCGCGCCCAGCGCCTGGGTTGGAGCGCGCTCTTCCTGGGCTACGTCGGGCTGGCCTACGTCGCGGCTCGAAAAGTCGGCGTGGGCAGCCTGCGCGTGGAGCGTGCACCCGAGACGCTCGAGCGGATCGGCTTCTCTCGCTATCTCTACTGGTTCTTGCTCAGCGCGATCCCCTCAGCCTTCCTGCTCGCGACGACCAACGTCCTGACGCTCGACGTGGGCGCGTTCCCTTTCCTGTGGGTCCTCCCGCTCGCTGTTTATCTGAGCACCTTTGTCCTCAACTTCCGCGACAAGCCTTGGTGTCCCTGGTTGATCCGCCGCTTCTGGCTCGAGTTTGCGCTCCTCGGAGTGTTCTTCTGGGCCAACGACATTGTCGGGCTGAGCGTGTTTCGCAGCCTAGGCGCGGCCCTCGCACACACGGCGGTTTTGTTCGCGGTGTGCATGGTCGCCCACAACACGCTCTACCGAGCGCGCCCTACAGCGGGTCGGCTGACGGCCTTCTATCTGACCGTGGCCTTTGGGGGCTGGGTAGGCGGGCTCTGTGTGACCTTCCTCGCACCGCTCTTGTTCTCGAGCCTCGCCGAGTATCCCCTCGGGATCTTTGCGCTAGCGCTGACCCTGCTCGCGTTCGGCTATCGAGACTTCAAGGCTTGGGTCCGCGCTGAGCCACGCCTCAAGGTCGCCGGCTCCCTGTTCATTCTGGTGGTCGTTCCGGCCTCGATCGCCTTGTCTCCCAGGCCTGTGGAATACGCTCACCGCAACTTCTATGGGATCTACCGCGTCTCAGACCGGTCAGTGGCCGCCGGGAAGTTCCGCAGGTTGGCCCACGGCGCGACGATTCACGGTCTCCAGGTCATGGACCAGCCGCGCCTGGCCACGAGCTACTTCGGGGAGGCCTCCCCCGTGGTCGACGTCTTGAACGCCTTCCGGCCGCCCCGAGACGTGGCGATCGTGGGGCTCGGCGTCGGGACCCTCGCGACTCACTTCGGCTCGGGTGAGCGCCTGGTGTTCTTCGAACTCGACCCTGACAACGAGGCGATTGCGCGGACCTACTTCACCTACCTGGCCGACTCCGAAGCCAAACCGACTGTCGTCTCGGGCGACGCGCGCCTGCGCCTAGCCGAGACAGCAGACGGGCAGCACCACGTGTTGGTCGTCGACGCGTTCTCGGGGGACGCCATTCCGGTGCACCTGCTGACACGAGAGGCTCTCCAGCTTTACCTCAGAAAGCTGCGAGCAGGAGGGCTGTTGGTGATTCACATTTCGAATCGCTTCGTCGACCTGAGGCCAGTGCTCGAGGCGACGGGCAAGACCCTCGGGCTCGAGGCGCACTTTCGGAACAACCCGCAATCTGCGGATCGCCCCTTTGAGGCGTCCTCTCGTTGGGTTTCGTTTAGCCGCTCGGAGCCAGCCCTAGCGGGGCTTCGCGCGAAGGGCTGGAAGAGGGTCTCGGAGGAGGGTTTGCCTTCGGCCCGGGCCTGGACCGACGACCACGCGAGCCTCCTGGTCCCCTTCCTCTCGACCTGGCGCCAGTGGTGATCGCTCGCGCTGGGGGCGAGGCCGATCTAGCCTGGGCGGGGGTAAACCCCGCCCCTACCAAGGCGTGTCGTGTGAGCCGTCCAATAGGGTGCCCTGCGGAGGGGCCCTCTTGCGATCTGTAGAGGCTCCAGAGAGGCCGAGCGGCAAGGTCTGGGGACTGGGCGGGGGTAAACCCC